>PMHC01000020.1 GCA_003156495.1 Acidobacteriaceae bacterium | reverse complement strand
CTCGACCAACGAGGGCGCGGCGGCAAAAACCGCCGGCAGCACGAGCGTGGCCGAAATAAACGAAACGTCCATCACCAGGAGGGTGGGATTATGCCCACCGGCGACCAGCGCGCCGGGCTCTAGCAGCCGTGCGTTGGTACGCTCCATCAGGCGCACGCGCGAATCGTTGCGCAGCTTCATGGCGNNGCTGCAGCAGGCAATCGGTAAAGCCGCCGGTCGAAGCACCCACGTCCAGACAGATGCGGCCGGCAACTTCGATTCGCCAATCTTTGAGGGCCGCGGCCAGCTTCAATCCACCACGGCTGACGTAGAGCGGGTCGTCGCCCAGCAGGCGCAACGGCGCATCGGCCAGAACGGATGTTCCCGGCTTGTCGATCTTCTGTTCCCGAACCAGCACGCGACCGGCCAGAATCAGCGCATGGGCGCGCTCGCGGCTCGGCGCATGCCCCCGCTCGACGAGCAGAAGGTCCAGACGCATCTTCGCAGCGCGTTTTTTCCCGACAGAAACCTTTGCCGCCCCGTCCATCGCCGCCGCACACTCCGCACATAAAAATCAAAGGGCCGTTCCCACGCGGGGAATGGCCCTTTAGACCGCTCGATTGCCTTGCCGCCAATCGCTCTACGGAAGAGCCTGACAGGCCGTCAGCGAAGCGGTATACGTTGAGCCGGGCAGGTTGCAAGGCTGTCCGTAGCCGGGAACGCGGCTGCTGTAGTTGCTGAGGGTGCTGTTGGAGCCGTTTTCCGTGGTAACACGCAGATCCAGGACCTGCCCCGACAGCCTAAGCGTAGTGTCGGTCACATCGGTCTCGGTCGGCGTCGACTTGATAATCGTAAGATAGTCGCTGTCGGGCGAAGCAACATAGACCTTGTTGTACTCGGAGTTCTGCGTGGCGGATATGCTCCGCGGATGGCCGGTGACCGTCAGCGTCTTTTCCAGCGTATAGCTGGACAGATTCACGACCGACACGGTGCCGTTGCCCGAGCCGCTCGCATCGTCGTTCTGATTGGCGGTATAGGCCTTGGTGCCGTCGTAGAGCACGGCCACGCTGGCCGGATTGGGCGTCGTGGTATTGCCCACCGAGATCGTGCGAATGGTTGCTCCAAAACCGCCGGTAATCGAGCCACAACCAGCATAAGTGCTCGTGGTGTCGCCGGAAGCAATACAAGTGGAATTGCTGTAGTTATTGGAGTCGTTGCCGTACTTATCCAGCGGAACATCGATCACGCTGATCGTGCCGCCATCGTAATTGGAAACGATGAGCTGCTCGGTGGTCGCGTTATAGACGGCGAAAACCGGGCCGGAGCCTGCGGGCAACTGTATGGTCGGGTGGCAGGTGACCCACTGCCCGGATTCATTCTGAAACGGCGTGCAGGAATCCAGCGCCCCGGATTGGTTGTTGATCACCGAGATCGTATCGTCTCCCCGGTTAAGCACGAAAACCCGATTCTGATCGGTGCTGGGCACGGCAAAAACCGGGCATTTACCCACGGTAATGGGCGTGTCGGTCGTGTAGGTGGAAACCATAATCGGCGTCGCCGTGCCGGAAGGGGCTGTCGTTGGCGATTGATTACAGGCTATCGCGTCGGATACATTCTGGCTGATAACGTATTGACGCGTCCCGGAAGAGGACGAAGAGCCGGCGATGAACATCGGCATGGTTGCCGCCACGGAAACCTTGTTTTTGATCGCCTCCGGCGAACCGGAAAAGATATCCACCACGTCGCCATTCAGATCGGTAGCCCAAAGTCCCGAGGAGGGCGCCAGAAAGTTGACGATCTTCGTCGAAGAGAGCGTCGAAGTAGAAACAGACTTGGTTTGCAGGCTTGTGGAGATGGAAAAATTAGAGAGCGTGTTATCGCTATTCAGGGTGTACCCCGTAGAGCCTGACTCGTCGAGGGTAAAAGCCGTTGGCCCGAGACCAATGGTTGCCTGAGCCATAACCGAATCACCCGAGTAGTCGATGATCGAAACGACGCCGTCCGCGTTGGAGCCGGTAGACGTAACCGCAACGACATACGAGGTAATCTGCGAAGCGGGACCGCTGCTGCTTATAGACGAAATCACCGGCCGGTAGTTACCGCCGCATCCGCCCACCAGGGCGGCAACCGTCATCGCCGCGCCCACTAGCGCCCATCGCACATGCGCCTGGCATGAAATCATGAAAAAGCCTCGTTCCGAAGGTTCCTGCTTACCCAGTGATTGTAAATCAGGAGGGCGGCAAAAACGGCCGCCCAAACCACACCATTATGCGACGAGGCAAACGGCGATTTGTCATCAACGCCTCTGCCGGACGCGGCACGACATCCAACCCGCGGCCAGCAATTACGATGAATCCGTGCCCCAAGAAGAATTCACCTGGCAATCGAAGCTGGTTCTGCNNCCGTCCCGGCCCCCGATGCAATGTTCTGGGCGCTCGGCCTAAGCACGCTGCTGGGCGCGCTCGCCTGGAGGCTGCGAGCCGTCACGCCGGCAGGCGCAGCCGTTGGCGCCATCCTCACCGCCTCGCTGATGTTTTCCACATCCGCTTCGCCCTACCTGCCCTGGCGCACGGCGCTGATTCCGGCGCTGGCGGTAGCGGTGCTGGCCTTTGCCGCTACACATGTGGGCCGGCGGCAAAAGGAAGGGCTGGGCACAGCCGAGCGGCGGCGCGGCCGCAACGCCGCGCAGATCGCCGCCAACCTGGGCGTAGCGGCGCTGGCCGCCAGCGCTCCCATACAAGCGTGGCTCTTCGATTGCCGCTGGTTGGCGCATCCGACCGCGCGAGCATTGTTGCTGGTCCCAGCGCTGGCCGCGCTGGCCGAAGCCGCCGCCGACACCGTCTCTTCCGAAGTCGGTCAGGTAATGGGCGGCCGGCCGCGCCTGATTACAACCCTGCGCATGGTCGAGCCGGGACAAAACGGAGCGGTCACTTTGATTGGATCGCTGGCCGGCTTTATCGCGGCCGCCCTCGTAGCCGGCTGCGGCGCGTGGGCACTACGCGGCAACTGGACCACATTCGCAATCGGCGGCATCGCGGCAATTTTTGGATTATTTTTCGACAGCCTGCTGGGCGCGGCAATTGA
>PMHC01000165.1 GCA_003156495.1 Acidobacteriaceae bacterium | reverse complement strand
AGACCTTGAGCGAAGTGTGGTGGGTAGATATCAGCGCCCATGCGCCGGCGCGGAGAAAATATTCGGCGACGGCGACGGCCAGCGCCGCGCCTTCTTCAGGATCGGTGGCCGAACCGAGCTCGTCGAGCAGAACCAGCGAGCGATCGTTGGCCAGCCGCGAAAGCCGGTCGAGGTTGGTGATGTGCGCCGAAAAGGTTGAGAGCGCCGCCTCGATCGATTGCGCATCGCCAATGTCGGCCAGAAACGCGGTGAAGACGGGAAAGCTGGCGCCGGCGGCGGGAACGGGAATGCCGGCCTGAGCCATCATTGCCAGCAGCGCCGTGGTTTTCAGGGCGACGGTTTTGCCGCCGGTGTTCGGACCGCTGATGATGAGCTGACGCGCGTCGGCGCTGAGCTCGAGAATGAGCGGAATAACGCTGCCGCCGCTTGCGCGCAAACGCTTTTCAAGCAGCGGGTGGCGCGCCTGGTCGAGATGCAGTCGATCGGAACTGAGCGTGGGCGCGACGCAGTTAAAGTCGCGCGCGAAACGGGCGCGGGCCATCAGGCTGTCAACCAGCGCCAGAACGCGCGCGCCGGCAACGAGGCTCTGCGCGTAGCCGCCGATTTGGCGTGTAAGCGCGATGAAGATGCGATGGATTTCTTCCTGCTCCTCTTCGATCAGGCGCACCAGTTCGTTGTTTTGCTCGATGGTTTCGAGTGGCTCAACGTAGACGGTGAGTCCCGATGAGCTGGCGCCGTGAATGACGCCTGTGACGCGGCGCTTGAGCTCGGCGCGTACGGGAATCACGAAGCGCTCGCCGCGAATGGTGATCAGATCTTCTTGCGTAGAACCTTCGCCGGTGAGTTTGCGCAAAGCAGAGCGCAGGCTGTTTTCAATCTGGCGCTGCTGGCGCTCCTGTTCGTGGCGTATGCGGCGCAACTCGGGCGAAGCGTCGTCGGCCAGCGTGCCGTCGGGCTGAATCGTGCGCTCGATCGCTTCGACCAGAGGACGCAGATCCATCGTCAGCGCCGAAGAAAGTTCCGACAGCCCCATCAGTTTGCCCACCAATCGTGTGGGCGGCTCGCGCAACAGCGACTGCCAGGCGGCGATGTCGCGGGCCAGCCGTGCGACGGCCTGCAATTCTTCGGCTTCAAGCGCCGCGCCTTCGATGCGCGACTTGGCGGCCAGTTGCGTAGGGTCGAAAAGTCCGCCGAGCGGAATGGAGACCTGATCTTGAAGCAGCAGGCGCAGCTCGGCCGTGAGCCGGTGCTGGCGCGCGATCCAAGGTTCGTCAGAAGACGGGTGAAGGGCGAGAATGGCCTCGCGGCCTACGGAAGAGGCGGCGTAGCCTGAGACCAGCTCAAGCAACGGCCGCCACTCGAGCGTGACCAGATCGGCGTGCTCAACCGGCGATGGAATGGGATCGAATAGAGACATGACAAAGAAGAGCCTTCAGCAACCATGGTATCGTTCGATGGCTTGTCTACGCGGCGGTCACTTAGCCGCCGCGGCGCGGCGCAGCGCCGCCCGCGCCAGCAGGCAGGTGGAGTTGAGCGTCGGCAGCGGAGAGTTTTGATCGTTCATGATCAGCGGAATCTCGGTGCAGCCCAAAACTACGGCATCGCAACCCGCCGCTTTCATCCTGCCAATGATGCGCTGGAAGGCGACGACCGCTTCGGGTTTAAAGATGCCGTAAGTCAGCTCATCCATAATAATGCGGTTGATTTCCTGGCGTTCATCGGCCTCCGGGCGCATGTAGGCGATGCCACGCGCCGCCAGCTTTTCCGGATAGACCTCGCCTTCCACAAGCCAGCGCGTGCCGGTCAGCGCCAGGCGGTGGAATCCGCGAGCGGCGGCCTCGTCGGCCACAACTTCGGCGATATGCAGCCACGGACGCGGGGAGCGCGACGCGATCAGCGGCAGCGCCTGATGAATCGTATTGTCAGGACAAATAAGAAAGTCGGCTCCGGCCTGCGCCAATTTATGCGCCGAGGCGAGCATCATCTCGCCGACTCCGGGCCAGTCGCCGCCTTCGATCAGTTCCATATACGTGGCGAATGAAGGCGTGTGGAGCGTTATCTCGGGATGCGCGTGCGCGCCGAGCATCTCCGCGCCTTCCGCGCAGATCGTCCTATAGCAGAGCGCCGCCCCTTCGGAAGAACAGGCAACAATACCGATGTGTTCAGGCATAGACCGATTCTAGACGACGCAGGCAGAACTTCGCCGCGCCGTTTTCCGTCCGCGAAGGCGAATCAGTGAGTGGTATTAGCCGCGGCTGCCGGGCAAGCCGCGCCACAGTTTCCACCACAAGGGGTAGCGGGCTTGGCGGCAGGCTTGGCGGCGGGTTTGCTCTCCGGCGGCATCGTCGATTCGCCGGCCGGCGCGCTGCTGTGGTGCGCGTAGTCGGTAACGTACCAGCCCGAGCCTTTGAACTGCAGGCCCGGCACGGTCAAAACCCGTTCCAGAGCGCCACCGCATTGGGGGCACTTCTTCTCCAGCTCGGAATTGAAATGCTGAATCTTTTCAAATTGATAGCCGCACTTGGTGCAGCGATAGGGATACAACGGCAAGGTTTATTTCACCTCGATAAAAGATAGATCAACATCTCTATTGTATCGGCTCGGCGGTAAATCGCTGCAAAGGCGGACGAGCATCCCCAGGAAGAAATGCTCTATCTCTTTAGCATTAAAACGTTTAATACGCATTTTTTCGATGCGCTTCCACGCCCCGCTGCGGCCCGCCTCGCGCCTTAACTGTTGAGTAGAGCGCGAGCGATCGAGTCAAGCACGCCGTTAAGAAAGTTGATCGATTCGGGAGCCGAGTAGCGGCGGCCAATCTCCAACGCCTCATTGATGACGACGGGAAAGGGTGTGGACTTGAAGCCGATCAGCTCGGCGACGGCCATGCGCNNGGTTGCGGTCGACGGCCGGCATACGGTCCAGCCGCCAGTGGGTCGAGTGCTTTGCAATCAACTCGTCGATCTCCGGCAGTCGCTCCAGAGCCATGCGGAAAAGATCTTCGGCGAAGCCCTGCACCTCGGGCTCGACCGGGTCGCCGGCCTTCCAGAAGGTGGCGCGCACCTGGTCGTCAGTCTGCCGGCCCATGTCGGCCTGAAAGAGCATTTGCATCGCGAGCTCGCGGGATTTGCGTCGGTGGCGACTGTTCAAACGGTGCCGCCTTGCCGCAGCTTGCGGCGCAAGCTGACCATTTCGATAGCGGCCGTGGCGGCCTCGAAGCCTTTGTTGCCGGCCTTGATGCCGGCGCGGTTCAACGCCTGCTCCAGATTCTCGCAGGTGAGCACGCCAAAGCTGTGGGGAATGCCGGTTTCCTGCTGCGACTGGCCAATGCCGCGGGCGACCTCATTATAGATGGCCTCATAGTGCGCGGTTTCGCCGCGTAGCAGGCAACCCAGCGTCACAATGGCGTCTACCTTGCCGGCTTCGGCAATCGTGCGGGCGGCGGCGGGAATCTCCCAGGCGCCGGGTACGCGGACGACCGCGATGGCGGAGCGCGCGGCGCCGCTGCGCAGCAGGGCGTCCAAAGCGGCGTCGAGCAGGCGGTCGGTCACAACGGCATTCCAGCGCGAGACCACGATGGCGAAGTTCATGCCTTCGGCCGAGAGATCGCCTTCCACGGCGACCGGCTTGCCCTTAAGCGGATCGGAGTAGGCCCAGAAGCAAAAGCTAAAGCCCGGCTCTGGCTCGACGGTAAATACGCGGGCCGTCCAATCGGCTTTCTCAAAGATAGCCGAAAGGCGCTTTAGGGCCTCATCGCCGCCGCGTTCGCGCAGCCAGGCTTCGGCCGCCTGATGGACGGAATCGAGCGAAGTAACTTCGATCAGCAGGTCAGAGGTGAACGGAAAGCTGCCGTCGGCAAACTCCAGTTTGCCGAGCGGGGTCGTAAACGATGTGCCGCGACTGCCGTCTTGCCGCCAGTCTTTGCCGGAGGCGAAACCGAGGGCGGCAAAAAAGCCAGCCAGCCCTTCGAAAGTTTTCGCGTCGCCGACAGGGCGCAATATCGAAATTCCCTTAATCATAAGTAGATTTTAGCTTGGAGGGCCGGGGGGCAGTGTCGATGCGTAAGCCGCAAAAGCGGCGGGGGGAAGTGCCTCTGTCCCTGTTTGATCCCTGAATGATGCTTCCTTGCGGCGCAAAAAAAATCTTTGCGCCCGCATGAGGCAAACTTTTTTGCGGATTTTTTGTCCGCTGATGTTGGGGTATGCGACCCGCCGCGGCGGGTCGCACTCAGGCTACGTGATCGAACGCGGTTTAACAACAATAACCGTAGCGGGAACGTAGGTGCTGCTTGTACTGGTGCCGGTGTAAGTGCATCCCGAATCGGTGCTTGAGTCGCAAGCCGGCAGATTGGGGCTGATCGTTGGAACGTAATTAGAACCATCCGCTGCGCTGGTCGATTCATGCGGCGGATCGGAGGCGCTTACATCGGTGGGAATCTTGATGACGTGAACCAAATTGTCACCGGATGTGGAAACGAAGAAGTAGCGGTTGTCGGGCGAGAACGCGCCGGCCAGCGGAGCCGTGGGCGTCGTCGAGGAGGCGCTGCTGGTGAAGCTCACCTCGCCGTGGGCGCCGATGCCGCTCGACTGGGGGAAGTAGTAGGGCAATTGCGCGGCGGTGGTCGAAGTGCTTGGAGCGCTGTAGGTCACAAAAGCGATTTGCGCCGCCGTAGCGACGGAAGCCGTCGTTGGCGCCATGCCGGTCACAACTTGATTGACCGCCGTGGCGTTGGTGACGCCGCTCAAAGACGCCGTTCCGTTAATCGAGGGGCTGGTGGTGAGCGGCAACAGGGCGCCGCCGCTGGCCGGTGTGGTCGGGCCGGTGACTCCTGGGCAAATCGTCGTCGGAATCGTCACGCCGATGTCGGTCAGGTTGATACTGTTGCCGTTCAGCGTTGCGCCGAGGATGTGCGCGCCATCCGGCGTGGCACCCAAAACGCTGGTCTGTACGTTGACCGAATCGCTTTGCGGAAAATAGTTGATCGTGCCGCCTACCGTGCCCGACGGGCACCAGCCATGAGAAACCGTGGAATTGCCGGCTAAATAGGCAGTGGTAGCGGGAATGGTAATCGCCACGCTCTGCGAACCGCCGGAGTTAGTCAAATCGTAGGTGCTCCAAATCGCGGTATTGGTGTTGTAGACGTAAAGCATGTCTTTGTGATCGCCGCCCAGCGATTTGCTATCGGTGATGTAGAGCGTGCTGCCATCGGGAGTCCAGGCAGCGGCGGCGCCCAGGCCTCCGTAAGAAGTCGCGGAGGAGCCTGAAACCGCGTAAAGGTAGAAAAGTTCGCGCGACTGATCGTTGACCAGCACTTTGGAGTTATCCGGCGATACCGCCAGCACCACACCCGGCAGCGAAGTGTTCTGCGTGGTGATGGAGTTGCTGGACGTCGAGTAGGCCATCAGCTCGTATGAAGAGCCAAAGTAGATGGTGGAGGCGTTTTTGTCCATCACCATCGAATTAGGCACGTAGGGCAGCTTCACCGTCGAGCCGGGGTTGCCGGTAATCATGGAGATGGAGGCGAAATACTGCGATTGATTCGGCGCTCCAAACCAAACGTAGTCGCTGGTGCTGCCGGGGACGATGACGGTAACCGGATTGGAGGCGATCGACAGACCTGTGCCATACAAACCGAACTTGTCGGTGGGCGCCGGATTGCAGTTTGAAGGCTGGCAGGTGGCCACGAGCGACGAAACACCGGGATAAGAGGTCGTAATCGAGCTGCCGGAGTCGCTTACGGCGACCGGGTTGGTGGATTCGTAGGTCAGCGAAAGTCCGGAAATGGCATTGCCCCGCGTGTCGGTAACCGCGCTGGTCAAACTCTGTGTCGTGCCCTGGGTGACCGTGCCCTTGGTGCCGCCACCGGACAGGGTGAGAGCGATTGACTCCGGCGGGCAGGTGGAAAAATATCCGGCCGACGAGGTCGTTTGCGAAAGCGTCGCGGTGATGAGCGTCGTACCCGGCAAATTCGCCGTGATGACGTTGGTGGTGGAATCAATGGTAGCCACCGACGAAGAGCTTACCGCGTAGCTCATGGTGCCGACCGAGGAGCTGCAAGTGGGAACCGAAGTCACGCCCGAAGCCAACCCGTCCGCACAGGCATAGTTTGCGGAGGTGACCGTCGAGGGAGCGCACAATTCGTATTGCTTTCCACCACTCTCGTAGCAGGCCTGCGCATCCAATTGCGCCGACTGGTTCTGCGAATAGCAACTGGTCGAGGAGACCGAACTGGAGGATGGCGTCGTCACCAAATCGATGTTGGTGATGGGGGAATGGACATAAACCGCCACGGGGTTGGAGGTAATCGAATAGGCGGTGGCCGTAATATAGGCAACGCTATAGGGCAGATTGCTGGTAGAAGCCGTGGTCGTAGACGGTGCCGTGCAGAAGGTGTAATCGGATATTCCGCCGCCCGTATTGCGGTTCCAGGTGCCGGCGCAGAGATAGCCGCTGGGCGAGATGTCGGCGATCTGGTTGTTGGTGGTGCCGTAACTGATCGCCGATGAACTTAGCGCCACCGTGTTGCTCTTGCAATCGTAGCCGCTGGGCGTCGTCACCTGAGAGGTCTGCCCATAAGCCAGCGAAATGCCGGCCGTCTGCGGCTGCAGCGTGATTTTAGTCAGCGTGCCGATCTTCGTACCGTAGCCCAGGCCGTTGCAATAGTTTTCGCCGGGATTACGCGTGCAGCCGGTGATGGTGACCCCGGCTGGTATGGCCATGCATAACAAACAGACAAGCGTCAAGAACCGCCGCATGAATCCTCCCCGCCCC
>PMHC01000151.1 GCA_003156495.1 Acidobacteriaceae bacterium | reverse complement strand
ATTGGTAAAAATGCTCTAATACACCCTTGCTACGTCCAAAGCCCAGGCGCGGTGCCGGTAAGCGTACGCAATGGCTAAATCGATAAGAGCGTATCCGTTGTCCGCGTCCCGAGTTAGATGCTCGAACCGCTTTTTCCAAACGCCTAACGCACAGCCGGGGACCTAAATAAGGCGAGCTTCACCCTCCTCATATCGGATTGACCCCGGCTCGCAGTTTGTCTTGAGCCAGCGAAGCTCTACTTAGGCTTTTTGCTTAGCCTTCGCTTTTTGCGCGGCCCAACGCTTACGCTGCGCATCGGCAATCCGTTTGCGCGCCTCAGCGCTCAGTACGCGTTTCTTCCTTGGCTTGGCTTTGGCGGACGCGATCTTTACAATACGTCCGGCTTTGGCGGTTGCGGCACCGATATTAGCTAACAAGGCGCGAGCTTGCGTTAGCCTTGCTATCTCGGAGTCTATTTGAGCAAGAATATTATCTATTGCCATAATTAGAGAATAGTCCAAGTTATCCACATCTGTACAGATTCAAATGTAACCATCTTCTTTACATAGGAGATAATTTTCCCTTAATTGCGCCCTAGGTCCGCAATAAAATGCGCTAACTCAGACAGCGATTTTGCCCGCTTTCTCCCGTCTAACAGCGCATAACCCCGAATTAGCCGCCGGCTCGAAACTTGATGGCTTCAAACCGGCGGCGCACAAACAGGAAAAGCAGGCAACAGTTGAAAAAGCAGGGACTTACTGCGTTATAACCGCAACCTGCGGGGAGGCATTAGCGCTTATCGCTACTTTCTCTATCTTGAGCCGCATCGCGGTCATTCCTTCATACACCAGGTCCAAAGCCGCTCCGGCCGGCTCGGTTTTAAAACTTTTAGCATCGCATTTCACTTTGACGCGTAAGCCAGGTAGTTCCCAACTGGATGCGCGAATATCTTCCGCCCTTAGTCCGGCAGCGAAAAGGCGAATGCGCAAAGCGCCATTGGCGGCGATCGACAAACCTTCCTTGTCGGCCACGGCATCAATCGCGGGCGACTCTACCACCCGCATCCAGCCAATCTTACCCGAGGGCGTACGCCACTGTATCGTAGCCGGAGAAAATTGATTTTCCGGCTCTGTAGCCTTCGTCTTTTGAGTTATTTCGCCGCCGTAGATAAGATCTTTACCGATCCAGGCGGTCGCCGTACGCTTCTCGGTAATTTGACTGCGCTGCAAGTGCTCCCCGGATAATTGCTCCAGCTTCCGCATGGCGTCGTCGGGTATTCTGGCGCCAAGTATCGCTATATGCGGAATAAACCAGAAATCGGCCACATGATCCGTATCGAGCGCAATGGCCGGCAGCGGCGCCTGTCCGGGAGCCTGCACCGTACTTAGCCAAACGCCCAGCAGACTAACATAACTCTGCATGTCCATGCCATAAGTGCGATCGAAAGGGCCGCTTAAATTGCGCAGCGCCGGGCTGTAAAAGGTCGCGATCGAGCGCCACAGTCCGGCCTCCATCTCCTGGCCCTTGGTGTGCATCGATTGCGTCGATCCGTACGAGCGCCACAGCGCCAGCCCATAGAGATCCACGCCGTAATAAGTCGGTGAATTGTATTCGTCGAAGGCGCCGTACTGTTTATAGCGCCGGTAAACTTGCTCGCACCACTGATCCGCTGCCTGACGCCACGGCGCGCGATGGCCGTGCACGGCGGCATAATCCCATAGAAAACCGTACATTAAGGCTATATTGCTATAAGTCGGCCGAAGCCTTTTCTCGTCGATCTCCCCCTGGATTGCGCATTCGATCGCGGTTTCCATCCTTTGCGCCAGTTGGTTGGGCACGCGGCCGGGAAACTCAATCAGAATGACGGCGAAGGTTGTACCGATAAACTCGCGCCAGTTCGGATCGTAGCCGCTCCACATCTTTGCCGAAGTTGACGGCATCGGTTCCTCTGGCGAGCGGCGAAAAGTTCCATACCAGCGCACGCCGGGCGTTGTGTATTGCTGTTTGAGCACGGCATCAATAATTCCGACGGCCCGCTGCCGGTCGCCGGGCGCGTCACGCTCAAGCAGACCCAACGCATACCAGCTCGATTCGCGCACCATATATATTTGCGCGTGCCCTGCATCGCTGCCCAAGGGCCGTCGCAGAAGCATGGTCTGTGCATCCCAAGCCTTCTCGGCCAGTTCGATTGACTGTTGCAACAGATCGCTCGTATAGGCATTCAAAACGCGGTTAGATTGCCCGTACGCCTTGGATTGCGCCATTAAAAATCCCAACGTTACCAGCAGAAGAATCCGGATCATCCAACACCGGCTTTGTTTCCGCGTTTCATTAAAGTTCGTCATGCTTCTGTCCTCAACACAAAAAATATCGATAGCATAAAACCTGTTTTTCCCGGTGTGCTCGCCCGGGAAGTTGATCTTTTTCTAAAACGCAGTCATTTTCGTCGGCGTATTTTTTTTGCGAATACGCCAGCAAAAATCGTGCGACGCAAGCCAGGTTAGGCGGAAAATTCCGCCGGCACCCTGTTTGCGCGAATGATCTAAAGCAAGAATGCCCTGCAACATTAAAAGCGCGGCGAATCATCGTCGCGCTTTCACTATTATGAGGTTGTTGTATCGTGCTCCTCGATCATCCATTGCCGGCGCAGCGGCGTTTAGTGCGCCGCAACGCCGACATGACCAGTTTAGAAAGTGAACTTGATGCCGAACTCCACCGAGCGCGATTCGTACAGCGGCGCGCTGGAGGTACCGGTGATCTTGCCCAGGTTCGCGTTAGTGCCGCTTACATACACCGTTGCATTCGGCGTGCCGAGATTAGGATGGTTGAAAGTATTGAAGGAATCGGCGCGAAGCTGAACGTTATACCGCTCGCCCCACTTGATGTCCTTGCCCAGATTCATATCCATGTTCCACCATCCAGGCCCACGCAGCATGTCATAACTGGCGTTGCCCAAATTGGCATAAGTATTGCCGTCAACAGCGCTGGTGTATGTTCCCGGCGAGGCGAAAGCATTCGGGTTGAACCATCGCGCCGCCGTTTTATGGCTCGGATACAGCTTCTGTCCAGCGACCACATTCGGACGGAGGCCGGTGCCCACGCCCCACATCGTGCCGCTCTGGTTAGTTGTCACGTTAAAGGGCTGACCGGACTGGAAGGTGCCCACGCCAGAATAGTTCCAACCGCCGATGATCTTGTCGACCAGATTGCTGGAGTTGGCAAATAAGCTGCGGTGATGTCCGAAGGGCAGCGCATAGGTGTAGTTCATGGCCAACACCACCGGAGTAATGCCGCCGTCCGGTCCGTAGGAATCGTGCGGCGTCGTACCGGTCGGATTCATGAAAGCTTCCACGCCCAGGATGCGCGACCATTGAAATTCGGCATTGATTGACGAGCCGCCGCTGTACTGCTTGCGCAATCCGATCTGCAGCGAGTTCATCGTGGTGTGGTAGTAGGGATAGTTGTAACCGTTCAGGCCCGAAGCGAAAATCGGGTAAAGATAATTCGCCGGCTTGACGCCACCCTTGTAAACCCGCGGCGCATTGCCCGCCGGCACATTAAGGCTGATCGAGTTGGTGCCGCCGTTGTCGTTCTGTTTCATATTGTGCATGCCGACATAGCCCACGCGCAGCGTGATACTGTACGGAAGCTCACGCTCTACTTGCAGGTTATAGGCCGTGCTGTAGGGAATTTTGATCTTATGTTCGGCGTTAACGCTAAAACTGGCCGTTGAGTAGCTGCCCGAGGTGACAAACGGGTTGCTCATGGTGAAGTAGCTGTTGTTGTAGGCCGTGCTGCTGTTGTAGTAGGTCGCCGAACCGGAGTATGGCGTCTGGCCCTGCATGTAAGCGGTGGTGTAATCCTCTGCCAGTTCGTTGTAGAACAGGCCGTACGATCCACGCAGAACTGTCTTAGGCATGACCTCATAGGCAAAACCCAGACGCGGAGCAACCGTCGCATGGGGTTCGTTCAGATAGTCCCAAGCATTATGGCTCATGTTGGCCTGCGTGGAGGTTTCAACAGCGTTGGCATTTTCCAGCGCCGTAAGATATGCGCTAACTACGTTGCTGGGATAGGAGCTGGAACTGGTAAACATAACCAGTTTCTGCTGCTCGGGAATCCAAAGCGAATTGCGACCATAGCGGTCGTCGCTGAACCACTGTTTGTCGAGGCGAACACCATAGTTAATGGTCAGCTTATTAGTCAGCTTCCAGTCGTCTTGTGCGAAGAAGCCATACTCAGCGGTGTAGAAGCGCTGCGGAATGCGTCCCGACGGCTGGCCATTCGAACTTGAGTAAGGAATGCCTAGCAGAAAGTCCGCGAAGGCATCGCCTGAGAAGGGGTTTTTGCCATTTCCGAAGTTAAAACTGCCGTTGGTCACCAAACTGGAGGTGTACCAGTCATGCAGCAGGAAGCTGGCGCCGACCTTCACGGTGTGGCGGGCAAAAACCTTGGTCAACGTCGGATTGAGATGGCCATCCTGTTCCAGACCCGGATAACCGCCCGAGCTGTCGTTCACGCTGGTGATCGAGGTCTGATAGGCATAGCCGCTGCCGGAGTTGGAGATGTTAATTCCCGGCGCACCGTCGCCTGCGGTGGTTCCAAGGCCAGGAATCAGCGCGCCGAAGTTATCCAACCTATGCGGTAAACGATAGATGTCGAGGTGCTTGTAAGAGATCGGGAGATCGAGCAGCAGTGAAGGCGAGAAGGTGTGCGTCCAGCCTAAGATACCGTCAACATCATGTTCGCCAATGCCACCGTTGCCACCCACCAGGCTATCTGTCCAGTTATACGGATACGGACCATAGAAGGCATGCAGAAAGGTGCCGCGCAGTTGGTCGCGATCGGTTAGTTTGTAATCGAGGCGTAGCGAAGTACGCCGCGCCGACTGCGTATAGCCGATGTTTTCCCAGGTGTTGGTATTACCCGACAGCGGGCAGATGCTTTGGTCGGTGGCGTGAGGATAAAGCAGATTAAGCAGCTTTGAGGAAACTGGATTGATGTTGGAAATATTACTTCCAAGGCTGGCGCCCGTTGTCGGGTCGGTCAGGGTCAAGGCCGTACCGTTGTAGCAAATTCCACCCGGCTCAAAGTCGGAAAAGTTACCGGAGCGCATTTTATCGGTCGGCTGGTTGCTGCCGGTCAGCGAAGAATTGGTGAACTGGTAGCCCTCGAAGGCCGCAAAGAAGAAAGCCTTGTCGTGCCCGTTGTAGACGCCGGGAAGCGAGATAGGGCCGGAGAAGTTACCGCCGAACTCATTCCGCTCGTAAGGCGCGCGTGTATTCTTCGTTTCGGCCTGCAGGTGCGTGTAGGTGATGTTATCGGTCTTGGCGTTTAAGCCTTTGGAGCGGTTGAACCACAGCAATTCGCCGTGATACTGATTGGAGCCGCTTTTGGTAGCAACGATAATCTGCGACTGCTGGCTGAACTCCGCCGGCGCGCCGGTGGTAATCATTTTGAACTCGCTCAACGCATCCAGCGATGGAACCTCGACCAGCGTCCGCTCCAGATACTTTTCCATGTTGGCGGTGCCGTCGAGCGTTTGGCCCATCGAGCCGTAGGAGTTGCGGCGCGTTGAACCGATTGACAAGGTAACGCCATAGCGCGGAAAAGTGTCTTGCGCGTAGGCCAGATTTTGCACGCCCGGCATCAACTGAAACATGCTGTACAGGCTCAAACGGCCGTTCAACGGCGTGTTCTGGAGATCATGCGAGTCCAGAACCAGTCCCACCGAGGATTGCTCCGTTTGCAAAATGGGAGCCGACGAAGTAACTTCGACAACTTCCTGGTTTGAGCCGATCTTCAGCGCGACATTGATCTGCGCCACTTGGTCCATGGCCAGAACAGTGCTCTTGCGTTGAAACACGCTGAAACCTGGTGCCTCAACTTTTATGTCATAGCTCCCGGGCGGCAACATTGGGACCGTATAAGTGCCGGTATTTGAGGTCACCACCGTATGCGCCGCGTTGGTATCAACCGACCGGACCGTCACGCTCGCGCCGTTAATCGGCGCCCCGCTAGGATCGGTCACCGTTCCCGTAATCGTTCCGGTCGTTCCCTGTGCGAACAGCATGGGGCTGGTCAACAGCAAAACCAGCGCCAGGCACTGAATCCATAACTTATTGCGCAAACTACACCTCCACAAAGGTAGACAACCGGGATTTTTCCCCCTGGTCGTGTTCGACTTTGGCACTTTCCTGTTCATCGTTGTCCTCTCCCCTTCCTCAATCTCGCTTCCATGTCTGCCATGGGCCTGGAAGCAGAACACTGACACCACGTAGCGTAGATAAGTCCACGCTCGAGGAATAGGTTTTTCACTGCATTTATCTGCTAAGTTTTAGTATTTATTGCATTTATTTGAATATCTCATTCACTGGCTTTGAATTTCCGACCCCAATTTACGCTATTGAGACCTCAACTACGTCTTCCTTTCTCCTTTTCATGGGCGCGTAATGAAAGGATTTGAGGCCATTACCCTCGCCTTTTCACGGTGAAATTGAGGTGAATTATGAACACGGAGTAAACAAGCGGAATACCTCTTTCAACTTCCCTACCCGGAGATGTATCTTTTTACATCGTTGCCATTATCGAGTCATGATTAGTGTTGAGAATCGGTTTGTAGACCATGCTCAAAGAAGAAGAAATCGCCGTTTCGAGCGAGCAACGACAATCGCTGCTAGAGCGCATTCTTGCCTCCCCGCAATTCGCTAAGTCGCCCAAACTCTCCGCCTTCCTAAGCTATATCTGCGAGCAGGAGCGCCTGGGTCGCGCGCATCAGATCAACGAGCAGCGTATCGGCGTCGCCGTTTTCGGCCGCCATGAGGGTTACAGCGCCGGCGACGACAGCATCGTCCGCTCGCAGGCACGCTTTTTGCGCCTGCATCTGGAGGAGTATTTTGCCAAGGAAGGCAACGACGAACCCATCGTTCTGAGCATTCCCAAGGGCTCCTATATTCCCACCTTCCCCCCTCGCGCCATGGCGCCAAAGTTCACGCCGGAAGAAAGGACAGCCGCCGAAGCCGCAACCAGCAAAAACAGCGCGATTCCCGTCTCTTTTTGGACGCGTCCCTCGGCAGTGCTTTTAGCCTTTCTCCTTCTTTGCGCAGGCTTGCTCGTCTCTGTTCTAGCCATACGCAGCCACCAGATTTCACTAACGCAGAAAGCCTATGAAACCAGTGAGCAGCGCTTTTGGAATGCCATCTTCGACGCCCGGCGCACGCCAATTATCGTGCCCTCCGACAGCAGTCTGGTGCTGCTGCAAAAGATCAGTGGCCACACCATCGCCCTCGACGACTATATAAACCATAAGTACGTTAGCGACGTTCCAGACAGCGCCATGAAGAGCATCTGGCCGGTCATCGCCAACAGCCAGTACACCAGCCTGGCCGACCTTAACCTCGTCTCGCGGCTTGAGCAGCAACCGGCGGCCATCGCCTCGTCAACGCGCATCCGCTACGCCCGCAACCTTTCGCTGAAGGAACTCAAAGAAAACAACGTCATCCTGATCGGGGGCAGCCGCTCCAATCCCTGGGTCGAGCTCTATCGCCCGCTCATGCGCATGAGCGTCGACTACGATCAGACGTCGCAGCGGAACTTTGTGTGGAACCACAACCCGGCCGCCGGCGAACAAGAGTATTACTACGAAACAGGCAGCAATAACGTTCTGCACGCCGCTTACGGCATCATTGCCTATCTGCCCAGCCTGGACGGCCAGGGAACCGCGCTGCTGGTAGGCGGCACGAGCAAGGCCGGCACCGAAGCCGCGGCCGAATTCCTCTTCAGCAGTGGCTTTGCCGAGTTTCTGCACCGCCTGAACAACGGCAAAAACCCCTCCCACTTCGAAATTTTGATCGCCACGGAAAATATCAACGGCGAATCCAACGACGGCAAGATCGTCTGCTTCCACCGCCTGTAGTTCAGCCGGCACGCTGCCCCTCTAGCTACAATCGAAGGCAGCGATGATTCAATTTCTTTATCTCGGCCGCGTCTCCTATGCCGAGGCCCTGCGCATGCAACAGGAGTTCGTCGAACTGCGCATTGCGGGCCGCATCGGCAACGTACTGCTGCTGCTCGAGCACCCGCCCGTTCTCACCCTCGGCCGCAACGCCAATCGCGCCAATATTCTCGCCTCGAAGGCGCAACTGGCCGCGCGCGGCGTCACGGTGCATGAGATCAATCGCGGCGGCGACGTAACCTACCACGGTCCCGGCCAGTTGGTCGGCTACCCGATCTTCGACCTGCGCAGCCTGCGCTCGCCGCGCGGCGGCCGGCTTGGTCCGGTGGATTTTGTTCGCGGCATCGAGGAAGCGTTGATCCGGCTCTGCGCCGAATTCGCCGTTGCTGCCGGGCGCATCCGTGGCCTGACCGGCGTCTGGTGCGGCGTCGGCCAAAACGTCACCGCAAGCGACCCGCCGCATGGCGAGCGCAAAATCGCCGCCATCGGCATTCATGTTTCGCGCGGCGTCACCTCGCACGGCTTCGCCTTCAACGTCACAACCGATCTCGGCGACTTTGCGCTGATCAACCCCTGCGGCATTACCGACCGGCCGGTGACGAGCTTGGCCAAAGAAGCTGCCGCTCCGCAAAGCCTGCCTGAGCTTGAAGCGCTCGCTGCCCGCGCCGCGCGGCAATTCGGAAAAGTCTTCGGCGAGCCGCTCTCAGCCGCCGAAAGCCTCGAAGCCTTGCGCGCGCAGACGGCGCCCGAATTTCCTGCCCCAGAATTTCCCGCAGAAGACACGCCGCTTCAGATTCCGCCAGAAATCGAGCGACTGCGTGGCACAAAAAACAAGCCCACGCTGGCCTGAATCATCTTTTGCGGAACGAGAAAGCTGCTTTTGAAAGGAATTTCAGCGGAGAATTTACGCCGTAAGGCGTTCCAGTTGGTCGGGCTTGACGATGGTCAGGCTGGTGCCCTTGATGGTGATCCACTGGTCGCGGCGGAACTGATTGAGCAGGCGGGTGACGGTTTCGCGCGAGGTGCCGGCCATGTTGGCGATCTCTTCGTGGGTGAGGGCCATGGTGAAGCGGA
>PMHC01000077.1:6528-6650 GCA_003156495.1 Acidobacteriaceae bacterium | reverse complement strand
TAGACGCAATGATAGCAAAAGCGGTGCACGACGCGGTTTTCTTGCGGCGCTGGGAAAGATCGAAAACGCGGGACAGGGGCGGTAAAGGTGCGGAAAAACGTGGTGGCGGAGGGCAGGATCGA
>PMHC01000077.1:0-6516 GCA_003156495.1 Acidobacteriaceae bacterium | reverse complement strand
GCGCAGGCCGTGGAGGCCCGGCACGGGGCACGCGGACACACATCCGCACGCAATTCCCAATCTTGATGATACGGGCGGCTGGATTGCAGGTCAAACCGGCTCGCCGGAGTGCGGTGGCCGGGGCTGGGACGGAGGCGGGGCGAGGATGAGCTTGCGGACACCGCTCGTGTAAACTCGCCTGCATGAACAGGTTCCGTATTGCCGGGGTGATACCGGCGCGGCTGAGCTCCACGCGGCTGAGCCGCAAGGTGTTGCGCACCATTGCCGGGCGGCCGATGGTGGAGTGGGTTTGGCGCGCGGCTCAATCGAGCGGCTTGATGGACCCGGTTGTAGTGGCCACCGACGCTGAAGAGGTGGCAGAAGTCTGCCGTGCGCGCTCGATTCCCGTTGTGATGACTTCGCCCGAATGCGCCAGCGGCAGCGACCGGGTGAGGGAAGTGGCGCGCCAGATAGAGGCCGATGTTTACGTCAACATTCAAGGCGACGAGCCGACGCTGACGGCGGATTTTTTCCCGCCGCTGCTCGATCCTTTTGCGCGGTCCGAGGTCGAGGTGACGACGCTTTCGGTGCGTTGCCCGGAGATCGAATTCGCCAATCCTAACGCGGTGAAGGTGGTTACGGCCCGCGACGGACGGGCGCTCTATTTTTCTCGCGCCACGATTCCTTACGACCGCGACCGGACGGGATTCACGGGCTATCGAAAGCACCTGGGCATCTACGCCTATCGCAAAGCGGCGCTCGACCGGTTTGCCGCGCTGCCCGCCTCTCCGCTGGAAAAGCTGGAGCGGCTGGAACAGTTGCGGCTGCTTGAAAACGGCATTGGAATTTATGTGGCCGAAGCTCCGCGCGATACCGTCGGCGTGGATACGGAAGAGGATTTGGCGCGAGCCGAGGAATTGTTGCTCAAATCGGCGGAATGTCATCTGCGGTAACACGGAGAGTTGCGATCGATCCCTGTCGCGGAAATCCGAATTGCGCGCAAGAAACGGGATGCGCCGCTGACGGGAAACGGCGACGATGATTCCCATGAGTGATAGCCCGCAGATCGTCGGCATGATGCCCCAAACTTCCATTCCGTCCATCGCACCGGATTCTTCTCTCGATCCCGAGAAGGCGTGGCAGCAACTCTTAGCCCGCGATCCGCAAGCGCGCTTCTTCTACGGCGTGGAGACCACGGGTGTTTTTTGCCGGCCGGGATGCGCGAGTCGGCGGCCACGGCGAGAGAATGTGCGGTTCTTCCAGACGGTGGCCGCTGCTGCTGCGGCAGGTTTTCGGCCTTGCCAACGTTGCCGGCCGGCCATGGCGCAGGTCCATACTTTGGACGAGATACGCGGTTATATCGAGAAGAATTTCGATCGTTCCATTCGGCTTGAGGAGCTAGGCGAGTTGGTTGGTATGAGTTCGTTCGCCGTGCGGCGGCTGTTCAAGCGCGCGATGGGTGCAAGTCCGCTCGAATATCAGCGAGCGCTCCGCGCCGGCGCTTTGCGTGCCTCGCTCAAACAGGGAAATTCGGTGACCGAGGCGATCTATAGCGCAGGCTTTGGCGCGCCGAGCCGCGCTTATGCGGCGAGTCCGCTTGGCATGACGCCTTCGCGCTTTGCTCAAGGCGGCAAAGGGGAACGGATCGGCTGGTGCTCGGCAACTTCTCCCTTTGGTTGGATGATTGTGGGAGCCACTGCGCGCGGGCTCTGCTGGTTGGCGCTGGCGGCAACAAAGGCAGAGGCCGAAGCCAGCCTGCGCGCGGAGTTTCCTGCGGCCGAATTGCGGCGCGATCCGTCGCTCAAAGGCATGGTGGATGCGGCGCTGGCGGTGGTTTGCCGCCCGACAGACTCATCCAAAAAATTGGCTGAGCCGCAGGTGCTGGATTTGCGCGGAACCGCCTTTCAGTTGCGCGTCTGGCAGGCGTTGCGGCGGATTCCACGCGGGGAGACGCGCAGCTACTCGCAGTTGGCGTGCGCGCTGGGCTCACCCAACGCCGCGCGCGCCGTGGCCCGGGCCTGCGCCACGAATCGCGTGGCGATTCTTGTGCCTTGCCATCGCGTAATCGGCGCCGACGGTTCGCTTGCCGGCTATCGTTGGGGTATCGAGCGCAAACGGCGGCTGCTCGCGGCCGAACGAAATGCCTGAAAGATATTTTTGTGGAACCAGTCGGGAATTGCTTTCGTAAAAGCTGTAAAAGACATTCCACTCGAAGTTCTATGCGACTTTACCTAGAAGATCGAGTGGTGTATGCTTTCACCTAGAAGTCCTAGTGGAGAAGGCGCATGACGAAGAAGATCCAGCCGGATGGAGAGATGCTGAAGGGTACTTTGGACATGATGATTTTGCGTACGCTGATCGGCGGCCCGGCGCACGGGCACACCATCGCCAAGATCATCGAGCGCACCTCGGAGGATGTGCTGGAGGTAGAGCAGGGGTCGCTCTATCCGGCGCTGCACCGGCTGGAGGATCGCGGATGGGTCTCGTCGTACTGGGGCGCGAGCGAGAACAATCGCAAGGCGAAGTTTTACCGGCTGACGGCCGTGGGCAGAAAGCAGTTGGTGATCGAGACCGGCCGCTGGCGGCAGATGGCGCGCGCCATCGGATTGGTGATGGGCGAAAAGACGCTGCCGGCCGGAGGTGTGCGATGAACTGGATGCGATTTTTACGGCGCGGTCGCGAAGACGACGAGGTGCGGCGGGAGCTTGATTCGTACATTGAAGAGGAGACGTCCGAAAACCTCGCGCGCGGCATGACGGCCGAGGAGGCGCGGCGTCAGGCGCGAATCAAGCTGGGCAATCCGGAGCAGGTGCGCGAGAGGTTGTGGCGGCAGAATACGGTGGCGATTTTCGACGGCGTTTGGCGCAGCCTGCGCTACTGCTGCCGGACGCTGAGGCGCTCGCCGGGTTTTGCGGCGATGGCGGTGACCGTGATGGCGCTGGGAATCGGCGCCAACGTGGCGCTGTTTACAGTAGTGCGTAACGTACTGTTGAAGCCGCTGCCGTATCGGGATCAGGGGCGGTTGATGTCGGCCTACGAGCACACCGGCGCGTATCCGATGAATGTCGTGGCGCCGGGAATTTATACCGAATGGATTCGCGCGAATCGCAGCTTTTCGGGTCTGTCTCTGTACGCATGGGTAGGGATGAATCTTTCTTCTCACGACGGCGGAATGCCGGAAAAACTCAACGCGATTGCCTGCACGGCGAATTTGCTGCCGACGCTGGGCGTTGAACCCGCGCTGGGAAGAAACTTTACGACCGACGAGGATCGGCCGGGAGCCAATCGCGTGGCGCTGTTGAGCTGGTCGCTATGGCAGCGGCGTTTCGGCGGCAATCCTGGCATCGTAAACCAGGAGATTCTGCTCAATAAGGATGTTTATACGGTGATCGGCGTGATGCCGAAGTGGTTTGCGTTTCCCGATGCGGCCGAGCAGATATGGATGCCGGTCAACCGCTATTTTTCGGCGCAGGAGATGACGCGCCTCGGCATGCACGAATTCGCCGCCGTCGGGCGCTTGAACTCCGGCGTGAGCCAATCGCAGGCGCAGTCCGATCTAACGGCCATTACGTTGCGCGTGCACAACGAGCATCCCGACAATGCGCTGATCAGCATTGGCGCGACGCTGAATCCGCTGCTCGAAGACACGGTGGGCGACGTGAAAAAGCCGCTGTACATTTTGCTGGCCGCGACCGGCTGCGTGCTGCTGATCGCCTGCCTGAATGTGGCGAATCTGCTGGTGGCGCGGGCGGCGGCGCGGCGCAAGGAGCTGGCGATTCGCGCGGCGCTGGGCAGCAGCAGGCTGCGGCTGCTGGGCGAGCGGCTGACGGAGAGCTTGCTATTGACCGCAGTCGGTGGCATAGCGGGCGTGGCGTTAGCCTATGGCGCCGTGCAGTGGCTGGTGCGTACGCGCCAGAACTTCGACCGCGTGGAGGCGATTCACATTGACGGCGCGGTGGTCGCGTTTGCGGCCGGGCTGATTGTATTGTGCGCTTTGTTTACGAGCGTGATTGCATCGCTGAGTGCGACGGGCGGCAAGCTCTTCGCGGCATTGCAAGAGGCTGGACGAGGATCGAGCGCCGGGCGCGCGCGGGCGCGGCTGCGGCGCACGCTTTTGGCCATCGAGGTGGGGCTGACGGTGGTGCTGCTGATTGCCGCCGGGCTGCTTATAAAAAGTTATGCGCGGCTACGCGCGAACGAGCTGGGCTGCACGACGAAGAATGTGCTGACGATGCGCATTAATTTATTTGGAGATAGCTACCGCGACCCGGCGCAGCGAGTGAATTTTTATCGGGCGCTGCTTGAGCGGGTGCGCGCGCTGCCCGGCGTAGAGGCGGCAAGTTTTACGCGCATGGTTCCCGGCCAGGGTTATGGGGGCGACGACGCTTTTACCGTCGTGGAGCATCCGCCGCTGCCGCAGGGCGTGGCGCAGTTCGCCATTAACCGCGAGGCCGATTCTGGATTCTTTAAGACGATGGGCATTCCGGTTTTGCGCGGGCAAGGTTTCGATCCGAGCCGCGTTCTCGACCAAGCCAATCAGGTGGTTATCAACGAGGCTTTTGCGCGCAGCTATTTTCCGGGCGAGGAGCCGATCGGAAAACATCTTCACTACCGGGACAAGAGCTGGGAGATTGCCGGAGTGGTTGGCGATACGCGCTCCGAGCTGAGCAAAGAGCCGGAACCGATACAGTATTACCCGCTATTCACAGGAAATTTGAAAGGCGGACTGCTGGTTATCCGCTCCAGCCGGAATGTGGAGCAACTGGCGCTGCCGGTGCAGCACGTGGTCGCGGAATTGGACCGCGATATGCCGGTGTCGAATGTGCTGACGATGGATCAACTGCTGGGCAAGGAAACGCTTGACGCCAGTTTTAATGCGACGCTGCTGGCGGGCTTTGCGGCGCTGTCGCTGCTGCTGGCGGCGGCGGGAATCTTTGGTGTGCTTTCCTATGTGGCGGCGCAGCGCACCAACGAGATCGGCATTCGCATAGCGCTGGGCGCGCGGCGGGAGCGGATTTTGGCGCAGATGCTGTTCGATGGATTGCGACCGGCGCTGGTCGGATTGGTTTGCGGATTGGCGGCGAGCGCGGTGGTGGTGCGGCTGATCCGCTCAATGCTCTACGAAACGCAACCGCTCGATCCGACGGTATTTGCGGCGGTGGCGGCGGGGTTGGCAGCGGTGGCGATTGCGGCGTGTTTGGCGCCAGCGTGGCGCGCGGCGCGGCTCGATCCCATGCAGGCGCTGCGCGAGTCGTAGATTTTACGGCTTGACGGCCAGCAGAATGGCGTGCGGCGAAGAGAATTGCGCGATCAGGCCGTTTTCGCGGAACTCGGGCCGATACCATGCGCGGGCTTCGGCGGGACCGTTGGCCAAAAGTTCCGAAAGCTGGCGGCGGGTTTCATCGGTCGCGTTCTGTACGCCGGTCCACCAGTCGAAGTCGAGTGGCTTGCGGAAGATTTCAGCGCTGCGAATAGTGAAGCCGGCTGCCTGCGCCAGTTGCTGCCACTCGTCGAGCGAGAGCTGGCGGTTGTGGCTGGGGTCGCGAAGTTTTTCGAATGCATTGATGGTTTCGGCGGCTTGTGGTTGCGTGGGCGCTGCCTGATCGACGAGACCGAAGCGGCCGCCGGGACGCAAGACGCGAAAGACTTCACCGACGAAGCGGGCCGGCTCGGCGAAGTGATGGGGGGCCATGCGCGAGGCGACGAGATCGAAACTGGCTGCGGCAAAGGGAAGAGCGAGCGCGTCGGCTTCGACCAACTCGGCCTTCAGACCGTGAGCGGCAAGGTTGGCCGCCGCTTCCGCGAGCATGTTGGCGGTCAGATCGCAGGCTGTGGTTTGCGCGCCGGTTTGGGCGAGCGCCACGGCCACGTGGCCGGCGCCGGTGGCGATGTCGAGAGCTTGCTGGCCGGGGCCGGGGGCGAGCAGCGCGATCAGCCGGTCGAGATCGAGGCCCGCGCCGTGAACCGAACTGGCGCGATAGGCCGCGGAACGTGCGCCGAAGCGTTCCCGATTTTCTTCTCGCAGCCGTTTTTCCTCTTGTTCGTTCGCTTTTGCCGTCATGGCTTAGATGATAATGGAGATGGAGGAGCTATCGCATATGGCAACAGCAGAAACCGTACGTTCCGAATACAAAGTGGCGGATTTGAAATTGGCCGACTGGGGTCGCAAAGAGATCGCCATCGCCGAGCACGAGATGCCGGGATTGGTTTCGATCCGCAACAAGTACGCGGCCGAAAAGCCGCTGGCGGGCGTGCGCATTACCGGCTCGCTGCACATGACGATTCAAACGGCGGTGCTGATCGAGACGCTGGTCAAGCTGGGCGCGAAGGTGCGCTGGGCCAGTTGCAATATTTTTTCGACGCAAGATCACGCGGCGGCGGCGATTGCCGCTTCGGGCGTTCCGGTTTTTGCCTGGAAGGGCGAGTCGCTCGAAGAATATTGGGATTGTACCTATCGGGCGCTGTCGCACGAGGGTGGTTTGGGACCGCAGTTGATTGTTGATGACGGCGGAGACGCGACGCTGCTGATCCACAAGG
>PMHC01000113.1 GCA_003156495.1 Acidobacteriaceae bacterium | reverse complement strand
GCATTTTTACGGCACGGCTGAAGCCGTGCCCCTTCAAAGCCACTCTACACCTACAAGAGATTTGCTCTAGGCCACCATCTCCATGGCGCGAACGGATTGCTGGCGCGCGGTGAGCTTTTCAACCAGATCGGTGCGCACCTCGTAGCCGCGGCCGGGAGCATCGGAAATGACGATCTCGCCCTGGGGTGAGACGACGACTTCGGGCTCGATAATCTCTTCGGCATAGTAGCGCGAGGAGGCGGAAACATCGCTGGGCAGGGTGAAGCCTTCGAGCGAGGCGAGAGCGATGTTGTGGGCGCGGCCAATGCCGGACTCCAACATGCCGCCGCACCAGACCGGAATGCCGCGCTCCAGAGCCGCGTTGTGTATGGCGATGGCCTCGGAGAAACCGCCGACGCGCCCCAGCTTGATGTCGATGATTTTGCATGAGCCCATTTCAATCGCCGCCAGCGCGTCGCGGCGGTTGCGAATCGAAGCATCAAGGCAGATGGGCGTCTTGAGGCGCTTTTGCAGCACGGAGTGGAAGTAGAAATCATCGTGCCAGAGCGGCTGCTCGATCATGAGCAGATCGAAGGCGTCGAAGGCGGCCAGATGTTCCTGGTCGCGAAGATGATAACTGGAACCGGCATCGCAACTGAGCTGAATCTGAGGCCAACGGCTGCGCACGCGCTCGAGGACGTCAAGATCCCAGCCGGGCTTGCACTTGAGCTTGATGCGCTGGTAGCCCGAGGCAAGTTCGCGCTCGACGGTGGAGAGCAGCTCGGGAATCGAAGCGTGAAAACCGACAGCGACGCCGCAGGGAATGCTCTCGTGAACGCCGCCGAGCAACTGGGCCAGCGGCAATTCTTCGCGCTGCGCCTCCAGATCCCAAATGGCGTTTTCCAGCGCGGCCTTGGCCATCTGGTTGCCGCGCACGGCGCGGAAGAGATGCGGGCAATCGCCGCCATGCTCGGGCGAAGCGGCGGCCAGTAGCGGCGCCAGCTCGTTGACCATCACCTGCCAGGCGGTGTCAGTGGATTCGCCGGAACTGTAGGGGCGCTCGCCGGCGGTGCATTCGCCCCAGCCGGTCAGCCCCTCGGAGTGAATCTCTGCAAGCAGAATGCGGCGGTTGCGGGTAACGCCAAAACCGTTTTCAAAGGGCCGCACGAGCGGCATGTGAAGTTCGCGCAAGATGATTGCATCGATTTTCATATCATCCTCTTGGTTCAAGAGCGAGGTAAAAGCCCAGTCCGTAGAGACCATTGCTTCATGCTGTTGCTGGCGATTCAGAGGCCAGCTTGCGTTTTGCCTGTTGCCAAAGCGATTCCAGCTCCTCGGGTGAAAGTTCTTCGAGAGGCCGCGAGGAGGCCAATTCCATTTCGCGAAAACGGCGGCGGAAGCGCTGATTGCAACCGTGCAAGGCGACCTCCGCATCCACGTCGAGATGACGGCCCAGGTTGACGACGGTAAAGAGCAGGTCGCCCAACTCGGCCTCGACCGCGGGCTTGCGCGCCGGATCGTCCGAAAGAGCTTCGACCTCAAGTTCGCCCATCTCTTCGGCAAGTTTGGGCCAAAGCTCGCGCCAGTTTTTCCAGTCGAAGCCGGATTTGCGAGCCTTTGCGCCGAGCTTGGCGGATTCGGCCAGCGCCGGCATTCCGCGCAGCACGCCGTCGAGGCGCGAGTGTCGAGCCTCTTCACCGGCGGATTTTCTTTCCGCGGCTTTGATCTGGTCCCAGTTGCGCAAGACGGCTGCCGAAGAATCGACGGCGGCTTCGGCGTCAACCTCGGCGTGGTTTCCGGCCGCGCGCGAAGCCTCCTCGCCAAAAACGTGAGGATGGCGGCGGATCAGCTTGCGATTAAGGGAATCGAGAACGTCGGCGATGGTGAAATAGCCTTTGCCGGAGGCCATTTCGGCATAGAAGAGCACCTGAAGGAGCAGGTCGCCCAGCTCCTCGGCAAGGTGGGGGAAGTCGCGGCGGTCGATAGCGTCGAAGACCTCGTAGGTCTCTTCAAGCGTGTATTTACGGATGGAATCGAAGGTTTGCTCGCGGTCCCAGGNNCCGACTGCTCAAATAAAGCCGCTGCCCGCGCCGGGTCTGTAGAGGCTTTCGGCGCAGGGGCCTTGAGGCTGGAGCTTGCTGGTGGCAGATCCATGCAGCCTTAGTGTACCCCGCGCGGAGTCGGGGCGTCAGAGGGCCGTCCCACGAAAAAGCCGCGCAAACCATATCTTGAGACCTTATACTCACTGTGCATGATCCGCACACTGGTAACGATCTTCGCAGGGCTCTTCGGCCTGGCAACAGGCAGCTATTTGAATGTTTGCGCCAGCCGCTGGCCGGAGGGCGAAAGCACNNGGGAAGCTGCAAAGCGCCAATCGGCTGGCGACACTTGTGGGTGGAGCTGATTGTCGGCGTGCTGTGGGCCTTTGCCGGGTGGGAGATTTTTGCGGCGGCGCCAGAGTTGAGCTTCGGGATCTTCGATTACAACGCGGCAGCAGCGATAACCGACGGCGTGGGGCGGATGATCTTTCTTTGGCTGCTGGTTGCGCTAGCCGTTCTTGACATAGAAAATCTCTGGCTGCCCGACCGGTTGACGCTGCCGGGAATTGGACTGGGATTGGTGCTGGCCACGACGCGCGGCAGCCTCGACGCTTTTCTGCGTTATGGCGGCAGCTTCGCCGTCTGGAAGCATCTGGTGGCGACAGACGTGGTTCTTTTTTGGCTGCTGGGAGCGGTGCTGTCGGCGGGCGTGTTGCTGCTGATTCGCTGGGTCTATGGGCTGATTCGCAGGGAAGAGGGCGTCGGGCTGGGCGACGTTAAGCTGATGGCGCTGCTGGGCGGCTGGCTGGGCGCGCGGTGCGCGGTGCTGGCGCTGGGTTTTGGCGCGATTTTGGGCACCGTTGTGGCGCTGCTGTTGCTGGCCACGCCGGCCATGCGCGCCGACCGCGAAGCATGGCGGCAGAAGAAGCTGCCGATGGGCGCATTTATCGCCGTGGGCGGAGTTTTTTCGGCCTTTTGGGGCGAGCAGTTGATTGCCGCCTATCGGCAGTGGAGCGGGCTTTGGTAGGGCACAGTTGTTCCCATATTGCAGATGGAATGGATAGGGCTTTTACTGTTGCACGGGAGCGGCGACGCCGATTGTGGCGGAAGGCTTGGCGTTGGCGATCTGCGGCTCTTTGAGGGCCTTGCGCGCATCTTTGCCGTGGCGGCTGTCGGNNCTTTCGGCCAGTCCCCAATAAACGTCGGGGTTGTCGGGATCGAGAACCATCGCGGACTGAAAGCGCGACAGAGCGGCCCTCCAATCCTTTTTGTCGAGATAGTAGTTGCCGACGCTCTCGTCTTCGGCGGCGGTTTCCTGGTGCTCTTCGACGACTTGCTGCTTACCCTTGCGGCCGCGCTTGGACGGCTGCGTTTCGGCATCGGAAGAGGGCAGAAGATTGCCCATTCCGGTGAGACTCGAACTGAAATTTTGCTGGCCTTCCTCGGATGCGGCCGCAGCCTGTTCGGGGGTGCGTACCGGGTCGGCATCTTCGGCGGGCAGCGGGATGCGGTTGCTATCGGCATCGTCGTTGAGATCGGCCGGCAGATCGTCTTTGTGCGTGGACATGAGGGGAACCGAGCTGGTGTCGTCTGGAAAGGGATTCTGATCGCTCTGCGTTTGAACTTTTGCCGGGCTTTGCGCGGCGTTCTGCGCCGGCTGGCCGGGGGCGTCGCCTTGCGTTTGCGCGTTGAGTCTCGGCGCTGCCGTGAAACAGGCCGCCAGCATCGTTCCAAGCAACGCCGTTTTGATCGCCAAACTCTTCACTGCCGCCTCGCGCTTTACCACCCGGAATCCGGATACGTACAAGCTCTAAGAAAAGCATCGCACATTTCGCGGCTGGTTAACATCTATGAGCGAGGCTTTCATGAGCTAGAGCAAATTGCCTGATGATATAGAGGGAAAAATCGTCCCTCAGGNNGCCTACAAGCGATTTGCTCTAGACTTTATTGCTTCAGGCAAGCGGCAGATGACACCGTATTTCCATCCTGTCATGCAGGATGCGAACGACCTCAAGTTCTCCGTCCGAAGCCAAGCGATAGACAATTAAATGACGCGGCCTTCCGACAACGCCCTCCAGACCCCACGCTTCGTAACGACTGTAGCGAAGATGATAGGTTCTGATTCCTTCGCCTAACTCTGGCCGCGCAATGCTGCCATACCTTTCAAAATTGTCACATAGCGCACATAGAGCCACCGTCAGCAAGGTCTCATAGCGCCTTTTTGCGGTCTCGCCGAATCGCTTCAGACTCCAAGAGAGGATGGTAACAATATCTTCTTCCGCCTGACGGGCAAGACGTAGGACATGCATCGATCCGCTCTCTAGCTAACTGAATTGTTTCGCGGCGCGCTTTCCCAGCAATTGCAGATGGCCGGCAATCTCGTCGCGCATCTTCAGCGTGACAAAATGGCCCTGGCTCAAATCATCCAGGCCGGGCTGAATGGCCTTCCGCAACATCTCTTCTTTGACGGTATCGGGCTTCTGGTCCTCTTCCACCAAACGCAGCCCTTCCCGCAGTACCTCATCAGCATTATGGAATTGTCCCGACTCGATAAGCTGGGCGATCAAGGCTTCGTGATCTTTCGTTAGTTCGAGATGGAGAATCGGCATAGCAGCCTCCTCTTCCGGCGGTGGGACGTACTCGCTTCTTATAAAAGCATAGCAGCAGTATGCCGCAGAAGAAAGTAATTCAGGGGCAAAAAACGGCGGTTTTTCCACGTGCCGCCGCCCCGCCCGGGACGGGATAGAATCGCTCTAGGCTGTATCGATTTCGCGTGGTTTAAAAAGGAGCGCCGTTCAAATGGGTTATCAGGTTCTGGCTCGCAAGTATCGTCCGCAACGCTTTGCCGACGTAGCCGGGCAGGACCACGTGACGCGCACGCTGCTGAACGCGCTTACGCAGAATCGGATCGCGCACGGCTACATCTTCTCGGGCCATCGCGGCATCGGCAAAACCACGATCGCGCGCATTCTGGCCCAGGCACTTAACTGCCGGCGTGAGGTGGGCAGCGCGGAGCGGCCGACGGCGGAGCCTTGCGGCACATGCGATTCCTGCCTGGAGATTCGCCAGGGCAACGCGGTGGACGTGATCGAGATCGACGC
>PMHC01000090.1 GCA_003156495.1 Acidobacteriaceae bacterium | reverse complement strand
GCACCATCTGGGAGACCGATACTTCCGCGGCCACCTACTACGAGTAGGCGTCAGAGCGCGATCCGCAGCCGTCAGTTCATCTGGCCGGATTTCGACTTGAGATATTTGTTGAAAGGAATCTCGAAGGAGAAGAGCTCGTTGCCGTCGGCNNTCGGCGTCGCGCAGCTTGTGCAGGTGCAGCTTGGCACCCTTGAGCGGCTTGTCGAGTTGTGAAACATCGTAGAACAGGAATCCGGCGCGCGTGGTATGCGGCTCGACGGCGAGGGCCGAATACTCGAAGGTGTTGAAGTCGGCTTCAATCTCTTTGTTGCTGCCCTTGGCTTTGGTGTGGATCGGCGGCAGCGGCGTCGGCAGGGGAATTTTGCCGCCCTGGCGTTCCTTGCGCGTCATCAGCCGCTCTATATCTTCTGGCTCGGCGGCCTGAATGCGGTCGCCATCGGCGGTCTCGAAGAGAATCCGCGCATCGCGCAGCGAGATGGGTTTATCACCGAGGTTGGTTACGATCAACCGCACCGGCATGACGTCGTGGCTGAGGTAATCGACGCGGAAGATCGAGGCTTTCTCTTTGGTGTCGTAGGGTTCGACGGCGATGGACACCTGCTCGTCGGCGTGCACTTCGACGGCCGCGAAGGCCGAGGCCAGTTGCACCGGAGGCGGCGTGTGGTCGGCGGCGGTGGCCGGCAACGCCAGCCCCAAAACCAGGAGCGGAAAGGCTCGCAGAGTTTTCATCGTCTCCGACTGTATCATTTTATGGTTAGACCGGCGGCGGCCTGTTTGGGTTGCAACCGGCGCGGCTTTTTATGACTCTACTTTTTTATAATCTGGCGCTGATTGTCGCTCTGGTGGCCGGCGCGCCCTGGTGGCTGTGGCGCATGGCCACCACGCATAAGTATCGCGAGGGACTGTTCGAGCGATTGGGCTGCGTGCCGCGGCGTTTTAGAAAAGCGACCAGCCGCCCGCGAATCTGGCTGCACGCCGTTTCGGTTGGCGAGGTTTTAGCGGCCACGCGGCTGGTGAAGACACTCGACGCAGCGTTTCCCGATTGCGCGGTTGTTGTTTCAACCACCACGCGCACCGGCCAGGCGCTGGCTCACGAGCGCTTTGGCGCCGAGCGCGTTTTCTACTGCCCGCTCGATCTGCCCTGGGCCGTTCGCGCTTATTTGCAGGCGCTCAAGCCGCAACTGCTGATACTTGCCGAAACCGAATTTTGGCCGAATCTGCTTGCGGGCTGCTTCCGGCGCCGGATTCCGGTTGCGGTGGTCAATGCGCGCATCTCTGACCGCTCGTGGCCGCGCTACCGCGCGCTGCGCGGAGTTTGGCGGCCGTTTCTTTCGCGGTTGGAGCGCGTGCTGGCGCAAAGCGAGATCGACGCCGAACGATTGCTCGCGCTTGGTTGCCGACAGGATCGTGTCACCGTCGCCGGCAATCTGAAGTTTGACGTGCGCGCGGCGGCCGAGGCCGAGGCTACGCGCGAGCTTAAAGCCCGCGCCGTCGGCCTGCGCATTGTTGTTGCCGGCAGCACGCTCGACGGCGAAGAGGCGGCGCTGCTTGAAGCCTGGCCGCGACTGCTGGCCGCCGATCAGAATCTTGTGCTGGTTCTGGCGCCGCGCCACCCGGAGCGCTTTGCCGCCGTGGCCGGCTTGCTAGAAAAATCCGGCCGCGCGTGGCTGCGCCGCTCGAATTGGAAAACGCAGCCGCCCGCGCCTGTCCTTCCCGGCACGATTGTTTTGCTCGACACGATTGGCGAGCTGGCCAGCGTTTATTCGCTCGCCGCCGTGGCCTTTGTCGGCGGCAGCTTGATTCCCTCCGGCGGCCACAATCCGCTGGAGCCGGCGCAATTTGGTGTTCCCATTGTCAACGGGCCGAGCTACGAAAACTTCCGCGCCATTACGGACGATCTCATTGCGCATCGGGCCATTCGTATTGCGACTAAAGATCAGCTTGCCGAAGTGCTGCTCGAATTGCTGTGTGATCGTGCCGCCGCCGAGGCACTGGGGGCGCGCGCCAAAGAGGTTTTCGACCGAGAGGCCGGCGCGACCGATCGCAGCGTCGAGGCGCTGCGCGAACTGCTTGCACGGGAGCGTGCGTGATGATGCGCGCCGCGCGTCCGCTGCTTTGGCCGCTGGTGCCGCTTTACCGGCTGGCAACGGCGCTGCGCGAGTTTGAGTTTCGCTCGGGATTCAAGCGTGTTTGCCGTCTCGGCTGGCCGGTGGTCAGCGTCGGCAATCTTTCCGCCGGCGGGGCAGGGAAGACGCCGCTGACGATTGCGCTGGCCCGTGGGCTGGCCGCGCGCGGTTTCGCTGTCGATGTGCTTTCGCGCGGCTACGGGCGCAAAAGCAAGCGGGCGGCGCGCGTTGACGCTCAAGGCAGCGCGGAGAATTTTGGCGACGAGCCGTTGCTGATTGCGCGCAGTGCCGGAGTTCCGGTCTACGTTGCCGCCGAGCGGTGCATCGCCGGTTTGTTGGCCGAATTGGATGGCATGATGGCGACGCCATCGGCGAGAGTGCATCTGCTCGACGATGGTTTTCAGCATCGGCAACTGCATCGCGCCATCGACATTCTGCTTGTGAGCCGCCGCGATCTGAGCGATCACCTGCTGCCGGCCGGCAATCTTCGTGAACCATTGCGCGCGATCGAACGGGCGCAGGTGATTGCCATTCCCGCGGAAGAGCCGGAGGTTGCCGAATGGCTTGCCGCGCATGGTTGGCGTGGCGCGATTTGGCGCTTGCGGCGGCGGATGGAGCTTCCGGCAGTCGCCGGTCCGGCGGCGGCCTTTTGCGGCATCGCGCGCCCGGAGCAGTTTTTTGCGAGGATCGAAGCGGCCGGAGTGCGGCTGACGGCGCGCATCGCTTTCGGCGACCATCATCGCTACACGGAAAGGGATCTGGCGCGTATTGCCAGCGTTGCGCGCGATGCCGGAGCTACTGCAATTTTGACGACGGAGAAGGATCGCGTCCGACTCGGTCCCCTGGCCGCGAGGCTGCCCGCGTCAATGCCGCTCCAGACCGTGCCGCTGCGCATCGAGATCGAAGACGAGGCGGCGGCGATTGCGGCGCTTGTCTGCCGCGTGCGCGCAAGCGCCTAGAGTACGACTTTGTAGATATTACCCTTGTCGTCTTTGGCTACGCCTTTGATCTCGACCGGTTCATTGGTCGTGTCCGGCCGATAGATTTCGACATGCAGCACGCTGCCTTTGTCTCCCGTTAGAGCTGCATGCACGTGTAATCTCGTTCCGAGGATATGGGCAGTGTAAAAGCCCGCGCCATAGACTGTATCCCAGGCAGAGGCCAGATCGACATACGGTTGCGCGCTCGCTTGGGGTCCGCTGTTCGATTTGCGGTTCACCATCTTCCAGGCGCCCTTGCAGCGCTCTCCACCGGGGAGCGTTACCGTCAGGCTGCCGGAATTAAAAATTCCCGTGGCCGTGGCGGGCAAGATGGGCAGCGGAACTTCGGCGGCCAGCGGCCCTTGGACGGGGTACAGGTGGCCTTTGGCATAGCATCCTGTCAGCAAGAAAGCTACGCATAAGACACAGAGGAGTTTTCCCTTCATGTTGGAGACCTTCCCGGATAAGATCTGAAATCTTTTGGGAATTGTACTCTCTACAGCCGCTTTTCGATCGGTATCCAGTGGGCAGGATAGGTCGGTCCGATGTACTCGGCGCGGGGGCGAATCAGGCGGTTGTCATCCAACTGCTCGATGATGTGCGNNACGTTGGCGTTGAGCTTTTTGTCTTTGTTGATGTAAAGCTCGATGGCGCGCGACATCTCATACCATTTGAGATTGCCCGAGTCTCGGCCCAGCTTTTCGCTCATTTTGCGCAGATGGGTGGCGCGCGGGTCTTCGGTTTTGTAAACGCGGTGGCCGAAGCCGGAGATTTTTTGCTTGGCGGCCAGCATATTTTTAACGTATTCGACGGGGTCGGCGCCTTGCTTGTCGATGGTCAGCAGCAGGCGCATGACGCCCTCGTT
>PMHC01000037.1 GCA_003156495.1 Acidobacteriaceae bacterium | reverse complement strand
GATTGGAAGAACCGAAGGATGGTGGGCGCTGCAGGATTCGAACCTGCGACTTCCACCGTGTGAAGGTGACACTCTACCGCTGAGTTAAGCGCCCAGAAAAGGCATAGGAAAGGAAAAACAATCGTTATTCAGGCCCGGAAAAGCTGACCCCATGCCCGAATAACGCGGCTTGCGATTCCCGCATACCGGAATCCGGATTCGAGCCGGAAAGCGCCGTTACGCTGGGAGACGCCACAGAGGGCGTTCCGTAGGTTAGAGTAACACCAGCAGGGCTTTACGTCCAAATTCGGCCGCCGAGCGGGAGAAGCCGCGGTTGCGGGCCGAAATGGCTTCCATGGTCATGTTCTGGAGCGCGCTTTCAACCCGCATGGCAAGTCAACCGTCCCTCGCCGGGCAGGCGGGGAGCAGTCCCTTCTTTAGCCCGCCAAGCGGCCCAGGAAACCTGATGGCCTTCTCCAAGGCGACCCCCGGCGCAGGGGGCGCAAAACAGACAAAATCCACGCCTGAAAACACTCCCACGGCGCAACCTTCCAGCCCGAACGGGGTTCGAGAAGATATGGCGACCAGGGTGCTGAATGAATCGGCCTTGGAAGCCGGCAGAATGGTGCCGCCGGAGACGGTTGCGGCCTTGGGGAGCCGCGCGAAGCTGGATCCGACAAGCGATGCGGCCATCATGCTGCGCGTGGCCGAAGGCGACGAGGCCGGTTTCAATTATCTGGCAGAAAAATACCACCGTCCGATCATGCGATTTCTGTTCCGAATGGTGGGTAACCAGGCCGTTGCGGAAGAACTAACCCAGGAAGTGTTTTTACGCGTCTATCGAGCTAGGAGCAGTTACCGGGCCGAGGCGCGGTTTACCACCTGGCTGTACAGAATCGCGACCAACCTGGCGGTCAACCACGCCCGAGACACCAAGCAGGAACGTTCGGCGAAGGCTGTTTATCTGGACACGCCGGACGAAGAGAGCGGCACGACGCCGGATGTGGCCGACGACGAGCCGACGGCGGAAGAGAAGATTTTGCGCGAGGAACGGATGGCGGCGATTCGCGCGCAGGTGATGGCACTGCCCGAACGACAGCGCATGGCCGTGCTGATGCACAAGTATCAGGAGTTGGATTATCGGCAGATCGGGGAGGTGCTGAAGTTGAGCGAATCGGCGACCAAATCGCTGCTCTTTCGCGCCTACCAGACGCTGCGGACGAAGTTGAAGGATTTTGTGTAAGCGAAAAAAGATGAGCCGGAAACAACCGGCCGATTGTGGAGTGGCAAGTCATGAAAGAGAGAAGCACCCATTGCACGGAGATGGACGAGAAGCTGACCGATATGCTGCTCGATCCTGAATCCGCTTCTGCCAAGGTTCGCGCGCACGTTGCCGAGTGCGCACGCTGCGGGGAGGAACTGGCCCGGCTGCAGGCAACCATGAATCTGCTCGACGGCTGGGAAGCGCCCGAGCCGAGCTCATACTTTCTTACCCGGCTCAATGCCAGAATGCGCGAGGAACGGGCGGCCACGCCCTCCGGATGGGCCGGCGCGCTAGCCCGGCTGCGCGCTCGCTTGGTCTACGGTTCCAGCCTGACGGTGCGTCCGCTGGCGGCCACGGCGCTGACGATCGCGCTGCTGGTGGGCGGCGGGGCTTACCTGGGCGTTACAGATTGGATGCACCCGGCCCAGCCTACGGGCCAGACCGCGGTGGTGCACGATCTGCAAACGTTGGACAACAACGCCCAAGTGCTGGACCAGATGGAAGCGCTCAGCAACAACGAAAATGGCAATTAGTTTTCAGCGTTAAGCCTACGGCGTAGGGAGAAGGAATTGTGAGCCGGAGATGCAATACGGAAAGGTTGCGCCCGGCGGCGATGATCGCCGTCGCCCTGGCTCTGTGCTTGCCCGCAACCGCCGTAAAGGGGCAAAGCCACGCGGCGCAGCCACATTCAGCGCCGGCTCCGCAACGCTCGGCGCCAGCGCAATCGCGCTCCGTTCCCGCACAGCCGCGCGCGGGCGCGCCGCAAGGCCAGCAGCCGCGACAATATCAAGGCCAACCGCGGCAAATGCAGAATCAGCCACGGTCGTTCCAGGGTCCGCAGGGACAGATGCAGGGCCGTCCGCAAGCCGGCGGCAATCAGCGCCAGATGCCCGGCTACGCACCCGGCGCGCGGCAGACATATCCTAATTCCGCTTATCCTAATTCTGCTTATCCGGGACACGCATATCCAGGGTCCGCTTATCCGGGGTCAGCGTATCCGGGACACGCGTATCCGGGTTCCGGATATCCGGGGTCAGCCTATCCGGGTTCAACCTATCCGGGGTCCAGATATTCAGGTTCTGGCTATCCGGGCGCGGCCGGCGCGCGGCCGAACTATCCAGGAGCTTCGACTTCAGGCCACATTGGCGAATGGCTCAACCAGCACCAAGGGCTCCCCGTGCAGGAGCAGGAGCGGGTGCTGCGCAGCGACCCCAGCTTTAACCGGCTGCCGCGAGAAACGCAACAGCGGCTAGTCGACCAACTGCACCAGTTGAACCAGATGCCCGAAACGCAGCGCGAGCGCCGGTTGGCGCGCAGCGAGATGCTGGAGCACATGTCGCCGCA
>PMHC01000235.1:6530-10777 GCA_003156495.1 Acidobacteriaceae bacterium | reverse complement strand
AACTCGCCCAGCTCCTGCGCCACGATCCCCGACCAGCCTTCGCGGATGTGCCGGTTCAGGCTCAGCGCCTTGTATTGGGTAAGGATGTAGACGCGGCGCAGTCCGGAGTTGATGCAGTTGGAAAGCGTGATGTCGATGATGCGGTAATGGCCGCCGAAGGGCACTGCCGGCTTGGCCCGGTCCCGCGTTAGAGGAAACAACCGCTCTCCGGCGCCGCCCGCAAGCAATACACCCAGTGTGTCCTTCATATCGATCAGGCTCCCGTCTCGGTTGACTACTGGCCCGTATTTTCCGGAGCGGCAAAGAACGCCACAATCCGGGACAACATATTTTTTTGTGGCACATCTCCGCTGCGTCGCCGAACGCAGGAGAATAACACATTCGCCCATATCGAGCGCAAAGCACTTACTTCATCGTACATAGTTTTGGTGAAAAGAAAGAAGCGGCAAAAACAAAAGGCGGGAAAAACCGCGGGCGCGCGAGATGCTCACGCGCCGCTTGAGTTTAAAAACTACCAGCCGGAGACCCAATTGTCTTTTTTCGTCGAGCGCTTGCTTTTGGTGAAGCGGTACTCGGCGCCGACCGAGATGGCGAAGTTGACGTCGGTCGAGGTGGTGTAGGGCGCGTAATTGATGCTGTAGCGCTTGATGATCGCGTCGGGCGTGATGCGGAAAACCCAGTGCTCGGAGCGGTTCAGATCGAAGTGTCCGCCCAGGATCGCCGCCGGCGCAATCTGGTTGTTGTAAAAATCCACTATGCTGGGGCTTTGTCCAAGCAAATCTTTTTCAAAATTACCGTACACGCCGCCGAACATCGCGTGGGCAATGATAGCGCCGTGCTTGTTGTGCGGACCCAGCGCTTCGGCTCCGGCGACGAAGTAGTACTCCTTCACCATGGGGCCTTTAATGTTGTAGGTCGAGTTCGGCGCCGCGCCGCTGGTACCTACATAACCCCGGCCCGAGGCCTGAATGCCCCAGTGCTTGGTGAGCCAATAGGAGCCTTCCATGTCGAGGCCGCCCAAGTTCGCGCCCTGGAGCAGCGTCGGCCCTGCCTTCATGTGGTCGTAGGCCATGCTCAGCGACAGATCCCAGCGGTTATCGTAGCGGACCTTGCCCAGCGGATCGGTGGGAGCGTAAATTCCGTAGCTGGGAGCCTGGTTGTCAGGGCCTTGCACGGTGTTTGGCGTCGGTTGGCTCTGGCTACTGCTGGAGCTGCTCGAGCTGCTCGAGCTTTGCGCCAGTACGGAAACTGCCGCGCAGGCGCCAAGAGCGGCTACGGCGGCGAAGGAAGCGATAAATCTTACTCTGAGAGACATCATCCACAGCTTACAAGACCCGCCCGACGGCGGACAATGCCCGCACCAGCGTTTATTTTCTGGCGATCGGTCCTTTCATTCATTCGACGCCGGCCGAATTCAATCGTTTTTATAGGCGACAAAGAATAAACGCTTTTGAATATAGAGAATCGTGCCCCGCACCGTTTTCGGATAAGACTCGGCGCAGGCTTGCTTTATGTCGGCGATGAAGGCCTGCCGGCCGGCCGCCGTCGGAATCTTGTCGAGAAAAGGCCGCATGACCGTTGTCTTGGCCCAATCCAGCAGGCTGTTCAACGAGCGCATCTCGTGATAGTAGATCGTCTCCCAAATTTCTAATCGTTTGGCCATCGGGGCAAGAATGGAGAAATATTCTTCCGGCGGTTGAAAATTCAACACCGCCCGCGACCGTCCGGTGTACTGCTTCCATGCGCTGCTCTTCGCCGTCCGAAAAACAGCGCGATGCAGCGCCGATTCCTGGTTGGCCGGCATTTGCGCCGCCAGCGCTCCGCCGGCTCGCACCAGCTTCCATAACTGCGGCAATAATTTTTCATGCTCGGGGAGCCACTGCAAAGCCGCGCAGGAAATCACAATGTCAAAAGCCTTGGCCGGATGAAATTCTTCAATGCCGGAAAGCACCCAACGCCACTCCGGATGCCTGGCGCGGCCTTTTTCCAGCATTTCCTCAGCGACATCGACACCCGTAATCGCGGCCCGTGGCCAGCGCGCCGCAACCGATTCCGTGCTGTTGCCCGGACCGCAGCCCAGATCGACGATAGACTTTGGCTTTTCAATGGCGATACGCTTTACCAAATCGTCTATGGGCTGAGTATGCAGATCGGCATACGCAAGATATTTGTCGGGATTCCACGGTTTCATCGTGTACAGCCACCTCCGCTTGAAATTTTTTTATAGCTGACAGGATTCTGTCAGCCGCGTCCACAAAAGGTAGCGCGTGGTCTTTATGAATTCAAAGGTCGCCTTGGCCGCGGTGAGCGCGGCGTTCTCCGGCTCCANNAGGCTCCAGCGCTGGAGCGGCGTGGACCCGCCAGGCGATGGGCAACTGATCAAAAATCAGCGCCGCGCGCGGCAGATGGTAAGAGCTGGAGATCACCTCGGCTGAGCGCCAGCCATGGCCGCGCATGATGCGCAGCGAGTTGCAGGCATTATCGGTGGTGCTTTGCGCTTTCGGCTCGATAACGATCGCCGAGGCCGGAATCCCCTGCGCTTCGGCGGCGCGCGCCATCACTTCCGCCTCGACGAAGCGGTTGTGCGCCGCGCCGCCGCTCATAATGATGTGCGGCGCCACGCCGCGCTCATATTCGTGAACGGCTTCGGTCACCCGCGCCTGCTGCGTCGGCGTGGGATTACCGTCGCCGTCGGCCTTGCTGCCAAGCACGATCAGCGTGTCGAAGCCCTCAATTCCGGTGTTGGATTGCGGTGCTCGCGCTCGGCAAATCGCCGTCCAGCCAAGCGCCAGCAGAAACAGCGCCGTGCAGGCAGCCAGACAGCGAATCGCCCAGAGACGATGGCTCGACCGGCTGGACTTGGAGCGCGCGTTTTTTTTGCCGGCTGGCCGCGTGCCTGTCTTTCCGCGCTTTTTCGTCGCGTTCAAGCTCCGTTCGCCTCCGCTTCTTCACTCTATCGTCGAAGCCGAGCGCTTAACGTGTCTCTTCCGAAGACGCTTCCGGCGATGCAGCGGAATCTTCCGTGACGGCGGGCGCTTCCAACTGGGCGACCTCACCGGCAGCCGTAGCCGCTACAGGAACTTCAACCGCAGCGCCCGGCTCGTCGAACCACAACCAGGCGATCCACCAGATCAGCACGGCAAAAAAAATGGCATTGTTGGCGTTGGAAAGTTTTTCTTCGATGCCCATCACGCGCAGGTAGTCGTCCTGTGCGTGGATCGTGGTGTGCAGGGCGATCATCTGCCAGATGCCGCGCACGGCCAATTGCGCAAACGATGCCGCCGACAGGCCGATAACAAGCTGCTGCGGATGGCTGCGCCAGCCGGCGTGGAAGCGGTTGCCGAAGAGCGCGATCAGCAGGCCGAGCTGGATCGTGAGTATATCGGTAAGCAGATCGAGCTTTTGCGCGGCCAGTTGCATCAGCCGCAGCACCGAAACCAGCGAGGAGCTGAAGAGCGTTTGTATGGCCGGCCATGGTCCCCATAGAGCCACTACCGCGCCGGCGATCACCACCATGATTGGCGGCGCGATCATCCAGGCTTTACGGTTCACGCCCTGAAAACCGAGCCGCGCGATTTCCACCGCGATCAGCAGCGTCAAAATGGCGGCCACGTCGGCCAGCACTAAAAAGACTGTGCTCGAAGCGATCATCGACAGGCGGCTGAGCAACAGCCGGCTGGCCACCATGCGGAAGGCCATCATGGCCATGGCGGCGGTGAAAATAGGAAAGCGGCGCGCGCGATCGCGGCCGAACAGCACCACCAGCAGCACCAGCAGCGCCGCCATGGTGAGGGTCCAAAGAATCAATACAGGCGTGAAATGAAAGTTCAAATGCATGATCGCTCGATCTAGGCCGCAAATTTTATCAACTAAGCCTGTTTCCAGTTTAAAGGCCGGGATGGGTTCTGGGCGCGGNNTTGCCTCCGCCTCGCCTCGCCGTCGTGAACTGCTCGCGCAGATTGGCTATCGATTCGAAATTCGTCCCGCGCAAATCCCCGAAGATCCCCGCCCCGGCGAGCTTCCTGAGGATTACGTCAAGCGGCTGGCACGTGAAAAGGCCGAAGTCGTTTTTCACGACGCCTCTCGCAACGCTCCTCATGTATTGGCAGACGATTCCGATGTATTGGCTGGCAATTCCGAGCAGGCCGATCCTTCTTTGACGGTGCTGGGTGCCGATACAACCGTCACTCTCGACGGCGCGATTCTGGGCAAGCCCGCCAATGCCGCCGACGCCGCGCGCATGTTGC
>PMHC01000235.1:6188-6488 GCA_003156495.1 Acidobacteriaceae bacterium | reverse complement strand
CACCGGCGAGCCCATGGACAAGGCCGGCGCTTACGGCATTCAGGGCCGCGCCGCCCGCTGGATTCCACGCGTCGAGGGTTGCTACTTCAACGTGATGGGCCTGCCGCTGGCGCGCGTCTGCGCCATGCTCGGCCCAGGCGCCGATTCTGACCGCTTGAATTTACACCGTTGAGTTTTGAAGGGGCACGGCTTTACAGTCTGCGTAAAAACTCGTGTAGGTGTAGAGCGGCTTTGAAGGGGCACGGCTTTAGCCGTGCCGTAAAAATGCCCATAAATCGTGGGCTGAACAGGCTGCGGAAA
>PMHC01000235.1:0-6156 GCA_003156495.1 Acidobacteriaceae bacterium | reverse complement strand
CTCGATTTTGAAACCGGGGAAATCTCAAAAGCCTCAGCTAAAAAATATTACTCCCACGAGGTCGCCCTACATCCAGCTATGTAATGAGCGGCGGTGATGCTCAAAAATATGCGGCAGGCGGACTAACGCCAGACGGGAGATTATTGCCGGTTTTAGGGCGGCTGTGGATTTTGCTTCACAAATAGTGCAAAACGTGGCCTATACTGCCTTTAGTGCGAGGGTTATCGCCCGAGAATCAGACCCTCCCCGCAGACGTTTATGGCCGCGCAAACAAATCGAAAACACGATGACTCCCAGCCGGTAATTCCCGACCGGCTCTATTTCAAAATCGGCGATGTGGCGCGTTTATGCGGCGTCAAGACCTATGTGCTGCGTTTTTGGGAATCGCAATTTCCTCAACTGAAGCCGAACAAGAGCGNNTGGCGATGGAGATCAAGCGCCTGGTCCACGCCGAAGGCTACACGTTATCGGGTGCGCGTGCCGTCCTCGAGCAGGAGCATCGCCGCCCCGGTAAACGCCCCAGCGGCAATATCGATCCCGAGGCCGCCTTGGCGTTGCCTGCCCATCAGAACAAACCGTTGGATGCAGTGGTTGCTGTCATCGGCCACGCTCGCGCCGAGTTGCACGAGATTGCCGAGTTGCTCTCGTCGCCCGTGGCTCCGCCGGTTCGCCGTCGCGCACGCGTCACCACCATGCGCCCGCGTGCCGCCTCGGGGCTACTCTTTCCGGCGTAGGTTTTGCCCGGCGTAGGTTTTGCCGCATTCATCAAAAAGTCCGATGGATTGATGCGCTTAAAGGCAGCCCGGTTCCTTTGCGGCCGGACTCATATGAAAGCTAAACTGCGCTGCTAATTTTCAAGGCAGGAATGGCGGAGGCGGGCGATGCGGGGAGCGTTCGAGGGCGACCAATAGCGATGCACCGCCCTCCGGAGAGCCGGAAGGCGGCGCATGGTTTTCTTCGCGAAGACTACTCGGCTTCGGTTGCGGCCGCTTCTTCGGCAACCGGCTCGGCGGCGGGCTCGGCGGGCGCTTCGGCGGGAGCGGCTGCGGTAGCAGCGTCCGCGGCAACAGCAGCGGCGGCAGCGGCAGCGGCTATTTCTTCTTCGGTGATCTCGGCTACGACCGTGACGGAAACGTACGCCGTCACTTCGCGGTGCAGGCGGATCGCCACCTTGACTTCGCCGAGAGCCTTGATCGGGTCGCCCAACTGAAGCTTGCGGCGATCGATCTCAAAGCCCTTGGCGGCCAATTCGGCGGCCACGTCGGACGAGGTGACCGAACCAAAGAGGTGGCCTCCATCGCCAGCTTTGCGGGTAAAGCTCAGCTCCACGGGAGCCAGCTTGGCGGCCAGCTCTTCCGCCACGGACTTTTCGGCGGCGGAGCGGCGCGCGGCAGCGGCCTTCATCTGTTCGATGACGACTTTGTTGGCCTCGGTGGCCTGCATGGCCAGCTTGCGCGGCAGCAGGTAGTTGCGGGCGTAGCCGTCGGCGACCTTGACGACCTCGCCGCGGAAGCCCAGATCGGCTACATCTTCCTTCAGAATCACTTCCATAACAAACTCTCCAAAAATTCTCTTCTGGCGCGGCGGCGGCTGCTTGCGGCAGCGGCCTACGTTCTCGCGCTTCTTCCATCGATCGCCGCCAATCCGGCGTCAACAGCCGCCCCGCCGAGGCGGCGCGGAATCCAGACCTGCGTTCGCCGCGTTTAGTGCTTGGTGGCGAAGGGCAACAGGGCGATGTTGCGCGCCTGCTTGATGGCGCGGGTCAGACGGCGCTGGTGCGTGGTGCATACGCCGGTTAAACGCCGCGGCACAATCTTGCCGCGCTCGGCAACAAACTGCTGCAACAGCCGCACGTCGCGGTAAGGAATGGCGTCAATCTTTTCGGTGCAGAACTTGCACACCTTTTTGCGGCGGAAAAACTTGCCGCGGCCGCCGGAGGGCCGACGTTCACCGCGCGAGTTTGAGCCACCGCCGTTGGAGCCACCACTGTTGGAACCACTGTTAGAGCCGCCGTTTGAGGGGGCACTCTGTGGAGTAGAGGGTGCGTCCGCCGCGGCGGGCGCCTTTGCTTGGTTTTCTTCAGGCATCGTGTTTCCTCTTGATTCGTTCGCTGTCCCCTTCGCCCATCGGGCTCGCGGGACAGAGTTTCAGCTAGAAGCCGGTTCGCCGCTACGAACAGACGCGGCCTAAAGCGAGTGCCTAAACGCTGGCCTGGGCCGCATCCGCTGTTTCGGCGGGAGCGGCGGCGGGAGCAGCGGGAGCGGCAGCAGCAACGACGGGTGCCGCGGCAGCAGCGACAGGAGCAACAGCAGCCGCGGGAGCAGCGGCTACGGGTGCGGGAACAGGCGCTGAAGCGTGTGCCGGAGCATGTGCCGGAGTGCGCGCTGTTTCAACGGCCGCCGCAGGCTGTTCGGCGCTCACTTTGCGATGCGCGCTGCGCAGGGCCCTAACCTTGGCCAGGCGCTTCTCTTCCTCGTCCATGCGCACGGTGATGAACTTGATCACCTGCTCGGTCACGCGCAGACGGCGCTCCAGTTCCAGCACCACCGCGCCGTCGGCTTCAATGGTGAGCAGAATGTAATTGCCGTCGTTAAACTTGCGCACCTGGTAGGCGAGCTTGCGCCGCCCCAGCTTCTCCGCCGACCTGACCACACCGCCGCCGGTCTTGACCGTATTCCCAAGGCTTTCGATCAGCTTGTCGGCTTCTTCGTCCTCCACATCGGGACGGACGATAAACATCACTTCATACAAACGCGACATCAGGTTTCCTTTTCCGCTGCAGCGCTTCGCTACCGTTCTCAGCGATCCGCTCTCAGCCTTCATCTTTCAGCTCTCAGCAAACAGTTCCTAATCCCTGGTCCCTGTTCCCTGTCTTTCTTTACTCCTCCGCCGCCCCATTCCGGTCGCGGCGGTTGAATTCGTTCATCGCGGCTGCCGCTCCCACTTCGAGAATGCGCCGCGTGGCCATTGCCACCCGGTCCAGCACCTCGTCCAGCACCGCCAGATCCGCCTTGCGCATGGGCGAGAGCAGATAATCTCGGCCCGGCCGCTTTCCGCCCGCGACAATTGCCTCGGGAGGTAAATCCGGCCCCACGCCGATGCGCAACCGCAGCCACTCTTCCGTGCCCAGGACGCCGGTTACGCTGCGGGCTCCGTTGTGCCCCGCCGGCGAACCGCGCTCCCTGATCTTGAAGGTCCCCAGCACCAGATCGAGCTCGTCGTAGATCACGAGCAGATCCTGCGCCGGGTCGGCTTCAATCTCCTCAACCAAAGCGGCCACTGCTGCGCCGCTCAGGTTCATAAACGTCTCCGGCTTGGCCAGAACCACTTCGCGATCCGCCAAACGGCAGGTTGCGGTTGCGGCCCGGCAGCGCCGGTTCTGGACCACAACGCTCTCCTGTTGAGCAATGCGGTCGATGGCCATGAAACCCGCGTTGTGCGGGGTCCACAGATACTCGAGGCCGGGATTGCCAAGCCCCACAATCAGGAAAGGACCGCGGCTTTTCTCGGCGGGCGGTTGTTGCCCGCCGGAAAAATCGGATTCGAGCGCGCCAGCCAAGATCTACTTCTTTGCCGCATTCTTGGCGGGAGCTTCGGCGTCGGTCTTGCCCTTCTTGGCCACTTCCGGTTCGCCCGCCGCGGCCCCTTCCGCGGTTGCACCCGCGGCCGCTTCGGCGCCCTCGGCTACCACCGGCGTTTCCACCACTTCTTCGCGGATGGTTATGACGTGAGCCACCGTTGCTTCTTCCGAAGCCAGATACTTGATCTTGCCGGAATGAGGCAGGTCGCTGACGCGCACCGCCTGATTGATTCCCAATGCGCTCACATCTACATCGACGTGGCTGGGAATATCGGCCGGCAAACACTCGATTTCAACCTCGCGCAGCACCTGATCCAGAACGCCACCCTCGGTCTTGACTCCGACCGGAACGCCCACCAGCTTGATGCGCACCGCAACGTGCAACACCTTGTCGAGCGCAATGCGCTTCAGGTCAATGTGGATCAACTGATCCTTGATCGGCTCGCGCTGCCAATCGACGATCATGGCTTTGGTCGCCTGTTGGCCGGCGATCTCAACGTCGAAGATCGTGTTGTGGCCGGTTTCCGAGTAGAGGATCCGCGCAATCTGCTTGGGATCGACCTCGACAGCGATGGGCTCGTGGCCCGTGCCATAAACGACGGCCGGAATTTTGCCGGCGACACGCACGCGGCGCGCCGCGTTCTTATTGAATTTGCCCTCGCGGGGCTTGGCGATAACGACTTCTGGCATGTGCGTTCTTCTCGTTTCTCAAAAGATCGGGCACGGAAAACAGCTTTTAGCTCTTAGCCTTTAGCAGGCTTGTTTAGCTTTGGACTGTGTTGCTCCGCTCCCTTTGTGAAAAGCAGCCTATAGCTTTTAGCTACTAGCCTCTAGCTGCTTGTTGCTGTCGCGCGGCAAATCGTCTGACCCGCCACATTGTCTTTTCAGCCCTCCGCATAAGCGCGAAGGTCTATCTCCAATTTCACAAGCTAGAAGCTAGGAGCTAGCAGCTAGAAGCTTAACTAAACAGCGTGCTAACGCTGGTTTCCATGTGGATGCTCTCGATGGCCGCGCCCAGCAGGCCGGCTACGGTGAGCACCTTGATCTTGGGCGGCTGCGCCGCATCGGCGCTCGCCACGGTTAACTTTTGCGCCGCTTCACGCAGCGGAATCGAATCGGTGACAACCACCTGTTTGATCCGCGAACTGGCGATGCGCTCGATGGCCGGACCGGAAAGCACGGCGTGGCTGGCGCAGGCGTAAACGCCCAAAGCGCCGGAGGCGTAAAGCGCGTCCACGGTCTTAACCAGAGTGCCGGCCGTATCGATGATGTCGTCGATGATCAGGCAGGTTTTGCCGCTTACGTCGCCGACCACGTTCATGACTTCGGCCACGTTCATGTCGGTGCGGCGCTTATCGACAATGGCCAGTGGTGCGCCCATCTTTTGCGCGAAGAAGCGCGCCCGCTCCACGCCGCCGGCGTCGGGCGAAACAATGGTCAAATTCGGCAACTTCAGCTCGCGGAAGTAGCTGACCAACACCGGGCTGGCGAAAAGGTGATCGACGGGAATATTGAAGAAACCTTGAATCTGCGCGGCATGCAAATCGACGAAGAGCGCGCGATTGGCGCCGGCTTTGGTCAGCAGATCGGCGATGAGCTTGGCGCTGATGGCCACGCGGGGACGGTCTTTGCGATCCTGGCGGGCATAGCCATAATAAGGAACCACTACCGTGATGCGCGCCGCCGAAGCCCGCTTGAGCGCATCGATCATAATCAGCAGCTCGACTAAATTCTGATCCACCGGAAAGCAGGTAGGCTGCACCACGAAGACATCGACGCCGCGAACGTTTTCGAGCAGTTGGAAGTAAACCTCGCCGTCGGCGAAACGCTGCAGTTTCACCTGGCCCACCGGTACCCCGATGTGCTTGCCGATCGCCTCGGCCAGTTTGGGATTGGCCGAGCCGCTGAAGAGCTTGAAGCGCTTGTCCTCACTCAGCTTAGTGGGTTTTTTGCGCTCCGGCGCCGCATTCGGCTTGCCGTCCCTCGATTTCGCCGCATCCTGCGCCGCAGGCTGCGGCTGCTGCTTCCCTTCGATCAACGTCCCTGTCTCCATCTGAACTGCACCTCCATGCTGGTTGGCTATGGCTGCGTTTCGAATTGAAGCTCTCAGCTTTCAGCCCTCAGCTCTCAGCTTTTCCGCGCGGCGGCCGAAGCCGCAATTCCCGCAGGACAAAACTGAAAGCTGACAGCTAATAGCTGACAGCTGGTCTTTGGCTGGGCGACCAGGAGTCGAACCTGGACTGAGTGCTCCAAAGGCACTTGACCTACCATTAGTCGATCGCCCAAAAATGCCCGAATAACCGGCAGAAAGTCTTGCCCGCAGGGGCTCCGACTATCAACGCGGCTGTTCTAACATCTGGTCCCAATAAGCGGTTCGGGGGATCGTGCGCGTCACTTGCGCCTTCACTCCCAGGAGCCGGCTTTCAACCCGGTTCCTAGCCGCTTCTGCTGCTTCACGGGTCAGGTACAACCCGAAAAGCGCCGAACCGGAGCCCGATAGCGCGGCATAGACGGCTGCTTCCGGTGTGCCGGCGGCCGCAAGAAGACGCTTGATTTCTGCAAGGGAGGGATGCTGG
>PMHC01000158.1 GCA_003156495.1 Acidobacteriaceae bacterium | reverse complement strand
GAAGCAGGCAAGTCGCCAAACTATGTCGAAGCAAATGCGGGTATACCCTTTTCTTCAAGTTCGCGCGCTTTGCGGCGGTGCGAATCAGTTTGCGCAGGTTTTGCTGCGCGTAGGGCTTGCCGCTGCGCAGGCAGACGAACAGCCAATCGCCTGGTTGGCCGCCACGCTCACGCATATACTCGGCCAGAACCGTCACGCACGACGCGGCGATGTGCGTGTAGCGGTCCTTCTGCGTCTTTGTGGCCTGAATGTGCAATGTCTGACCGCTCAGATCCACGTCCTGAATGCGCAACCGGCAGAGTTCGCGATTGCGCAGACCGGCATAAGCCAGCGTTGCAATCATCGCCCGTTCGCGCACGGTGCGCGCCGCCGCGATCAGCAGCGTAATCTCCGCCTCGGACAGCGTCCCGCGAACCAGGTGGTGGGGCTTCTTGGGTCGGCCCAGCTTGATGGGCTTGCCGAGGAACGAGCAATAGGCTTCGATAGCAATCGACGTGTTGACGATGTGGGAGTAGGACGCTCCCGCCTTGTGCATCCGCTCAATGTGCTGTTCGATGGTTTTGGGCGTAGGTTCAAGACCGATCACCGGCGCAAGACGCCGGATCGTGGCAACGTAGTTTTGGACGGTGACCTCGCTCAGGCCGCGCCGGGCATAGAGATGCCGCGCGAACCGCGCAAGAGTGGGTTCGATAGAATGGCGGATAGCCATGAAGCCTCCTTATCAGGCTGCTTGGTTAGGGGCGTCGCCGGTGTTACTAGCACCGCGGCGTCCCGGTTGAAGTTGAGGGCCGATTTTAGGCAGGTATGGTCTCTATCTATGAAGCCTCCAAAAGCAGGACGTGCTTGCTGAACTCGCTCCCAGCCAGATACACGATGCCTTTGTCCATCGTGACCAGGACCATTCCATTGCGCACGGCCAGCCCCAGCAGGTAGGCATCCGTGACCTGTTTGGTACCAAACAACCGCTTGAAGAACGGGCCGCACAGCGTGTGCCAGTCCTCGGTGATGGGCAGATAACGATAGCCCGGATGCTGCGCGAGCTTTTTCAGAATGGCCGTAGCCTCGGCCATCTCGATCTGCCCGGCGCGCGGCGCGGTCGCATTNNATCGGATGGTGAATATGATTCCTTGCCATCAGCGCGTACAGAATATTCACGTCCAGCAAATAGCCGTTCTCAGACAAGGACATCCTCCGAGGCTTCCTTTACCATCTCGGGCGTGATGCGGTCGCCTGTGTCAGCGATCTCCAAATAGCCATGCCGGTTCATGACCAGCCGGGGCGAAGGGCTTTCCTGCCCCGCCAGCAGCTCCGCGCGGCGAATCAGCTCACTGACGGCAATGCCCAGCGAGACCCCCTTGGCATTCGCATACGACGAGGCGAAGGTAAGGGCGTCATTGTCGATGTGAAGATTGGTCCGTGTTCTCATAAAACCATTATGCACCAAACTAAGATACGGTACATAAATATTTTTATGGTACATATATTTTAAAATGGTTCCGACTGAGAGCTTAGCGGGCCCTGGACTTCTAAGCCGGTGGTCCTATCGCCCAATCCCGAACCCCATGTCGTGCACGATGTTCTCCACGATCTCCTTCACCTGTGGCGTTACCGCCAGTTCCGGCACATGGGCCTGAGCATGTGAGACCTCGTGTCCAAGCGCTTTGGGCAACGCGGCCACGTCATTAGTGAAGATTTGCGCATCGTGCGCGCCGCGCGAAACCGCCACATACGCCATGCGGCTGTTGAGCAGATCGCGCGCGGCAAGCTCGGTGTCCACGTTAATCAAAACGCGCTCGGCGGTCTGCCCCTGGCTGCTGTGGCTGGTCACGGCGTAGCCGTGATCGAGGTGCGGATGCTGGCGCGGATCGATCTCGACCGCGCGCCCGCCGTCCATCTTCAGACGCATTGAACCATCAGGGCCGACCTGCTCGATGGTCGCCAGCTCGCGGTTCGCTACCTTCAGCTCGCTCGCCGGTGCGGTGAACTGGATGCGGTCGCCCACGGAAAAGCGGCGCTCCTCCTCCCGGTAGATGGAAACTCCCACCTGTCGGCGCGGATCGTAGCTCACCTCTTCACCGTTTGCACGCACCACGGTTAGACGGTTGCCGTCCGCATCGACGCCGGCCACCCGCGCATACTCGCCCTTGCGGATGCCGGTCTCCTTCGATCCCCGCGAATAGCGCAGCACATCGCCCACCTCGTACCGGGCCGCCCAGCCGCGATCCGCGCCGGTCAGCTCCTGACGGGGAACCAGCGTCCGCATCGCATATTCCTCGCGCTCCACCAAACCGCGTTCCTGCATCCCGGCATGAATCGCCTGGTTGATCTCCGCACGCGAGCGGTTGTCGGGCGAGACAACCAGCGTGCTTTCGGGCGAACGCACATACTCACGCGCGAGAGCAGCGATGCGCCCGGAGGGGTCTTTCAGTTCATGCACCCGGCCTTGATCGTTGAGACCCTGAATCGCCTCGCCTACCTCTCCCCGCGCAAGCTGCTCGACAACGCGTTTCAGCTCCGGGTCTTTCTGGCGGACGATCTCTTCGAGTTTGACCGTCTTCATGCCTGCTTCCTGAAGCTGCGCGAAGGGTCGGCCCGCCTCCACCGCCTCATGCTGGCGGCGGTCGCCGACCAGCAAAACCCGGTCCTGGGCATGAAGGCGACGGAAGAACTCGTGCATCTGTTCGGTCGAGGCAAGCGAAGATTCATCGAGCACGTAAAGCCGCTTTTCGCCGGTATCCGGGCGCTGGCCCTGTGCAAGGTGCTTCTGAAGGGTCGAAGTCTCGATCCCCGCCTCGGCCAGCTTCTGCGCCGCCCGCGAGGTCGGCGCAAAGCCCTCGACCCGGTAACCTTCGGCCTGTGCGCCTTCGCGGACGACGGAAAGCGTCGTCGTCTTGCCCGCCCCGGCCACACCGTCCAGACCGATGACCTTCTCGCGCGCCAGGAAGATCTCATCGACGGCCTGACGTTGGCCGCCATTCAGTTCCTTGTGGCGGTCCTCGACGGCGATGCGCAACGGCGTCGAGACCAGCATCGGATCGTTATAGCCGCGCCGGTTGCCCTCGCGCATCCGCGTCACTATCTCTTCTTCCATCCGTTGCATCTTCGCCGTGGTGTAGTGCTCACCGGCCCAGGCGTGCCCGGTTCCCCCATGATCGACCCGGCGGAACTCCCCGGCCTCGACCCGGCGCTCGAACTCCCGCGCCACCTGGGCATAGGAGGTCTCGCCCATGCCGCGGTTGAGGGCGGTTTCCAGAATCGCCCGCCGGTCCTGGACTGCCTCCCGCTCGAAGAGATGGTCGCGGGCATACGTCACCGCACGCTGCGCTGTCTCCGCGCTCCGGCTCATGTCAGTCTCGTATGCGTGTCCTCGGCTGCGTTCCTGCGCCTGAAAGACTACCCGGTCGGGCTGATGGCCATGGAGCGCCGCCAGCTCCCGATGCTGACCTAACACTTCCTCCGGCGTGCGCAATTGCTTGGCGTCGCGCGTGCGATGCGCCGCGATCTGCGCCGCTGCTGGGCTATCGAGTCCGGCGGCGCGCAGATGATCCTTGACCTGCTCCCGGCGCAGACTGTTGGCGGCAAGATATTCCTTCGTATAGCCCTTGATCTCCGGCTGGCCGTACTGGCCGCGCTCAATCTCATAGCCAAGCGCCTGCAGGCGATTGGCCAGCTCCGCGCGGTAAACCTGCGTGGCAAAGCGTTGCGAAGCGAAAAGTTCCTGGGGCTGCAACGCGCGGGTCTGGCCGTTCTCCATCTCGGTTACGTTGAAGATCACCGCGTGCGTGTGGAGCTGCGGCGCGGCATAGCCTTCAACCGGACGCGCCGTGTCGTGCTCGAAGGTCGCCGCCACGAACTTCCCCGTCGTCTCCGGCGCGTGAACGTTGCCAATCCGCGCCTGGGTGTACCGCTCAAGCTCCGCAAGCGCCGTCTTCACACTCTCGCGGTGCGCCAGACGCACCTGCTCGTCGCCGCCCACAAGCGCGGTCAGGGAAACCGACTTGGGCGCGGAAAATGTAGCATCCCAACCCGCCCGGTGCTCGACCGAAGTGATCTCTTTGCCGTTCTTGCCTTCGTAGCTCCGGGACACTTGATGCCGGGTCAACTGGCCACCGCTCGCGGGATGCTGCCCTTCGCTCAACCGCGCAAACTGCTCCGCGCCGACAGGACCCGACAGGCTCCATTCACCGGCGAGTCTTCCCTCCCAGGCGCTGTAGCCCTGTTGTCCACGGCTCCAGTAGTTCTGTGCCTCGGAGGCAAACTCCCGCGCATGATACGTCCGCGCCTGCGAGGCTGAAAGAGGTTGAGAGATCGATAGCAACGTACCCTCCTCAGTCGGTTTCTTCGTCCTTCGGAGCGGAGCCGGACTGCATTTTTGATCGATCCACCCACAGGGAAGGATTCCAGCCGGAAGAGTTTGCGGGTGCTTCCGGCCCACGCGCCGGACGGCTTTTCGGCTCGGAATCCTGCGGGGAATTGGCATTCAAGAGCGGCCTGGGCGAAGCGGGAAGAGACCGCGTTGGAGCTGGTATTTGAACTTCGATTTTGCGCTTCCGCTCCCGATGGCTCCGCCAGCGAGCGACAATCCTTCGCAGAATCTCCTCTCGATCCAGCCAGCACAAACGGAGAAGAATGAGCGAGAGCAGTACCGCGTAATACCCGGCCCAGAAAGGCCGTAACAACGCCCAGAGGCTCTCGCCATCGAAGATATTGCTCTCTAAAAACTCCGCCAGAGCGGCGCAATTGATCTGTACTCGCCTACCCTTTTCGAGGTGATCCCACCCCTGCTTGCGGGTCTCCGTCGACAACTCAAACGGCAACTCGTTCCCCACCGTAACCAGCACGGGAACAACATCGGACGCCTTCAAATAATTGCCCGTCTTGCGGTCTTTTGTGACCTTCCAGTACATCTCCACGGCCGTCGTCTCCGCCGGAGAATGGCGGAAAACGGAACTCTCCAGGTACGGAAAAAGGTAGTAACGCTCCAGCCAGGTGGACTGCTCATAGACGCCAACTACGCACAAGAGAACCGGCGCCAGAAAATAAAAAAACACGCGGCGGAGGATCGATTTTTCTATCCATCTGGGCTCCCAATCGCTCATCGCGCCCCCTTCCCGGCGGCGTCTTTCGCGTGCCACTCCTGGACCATCCGTTGCGCATCCTGCCGCTTCTGCCCGTTCGCAAACTGGATCATCTGGAGCACATCGTTGCGGGAAAGCTGCTTGTTCTCGGCCCCCATCTGCGCGCTGGCCACAAGGTAGTTGGTCAGCAGATTTTGGGTCGCAATCACCTCTTCGAACAGCAGCTCGAAGGGCGGCTCGGCGAACTTGCGCGCCTCCCGTAACAGCACCTCGCGCATCCATTCTGACCGCGTACTGCCATCCCGTTGGGCGGCTTGCTCAACCTCCTCCATCTCTTCTGGACTCAGCCGGGTCGATAGAGTTTTGCTGTTCTGCACGGTGCGTTTGACGACTTCGGGAAGGCTCATTGCGCTGCCTTTGGACTGATATTCGGGCTCGGGCATACCGTAAAATCCTCCACGTTAGTTCGCTGCCAGGGGCGAAATCGGAGCAACGGAAGAAGGTGCGAGATTTCAGTTAAGTCATTGTATATCAATATGTCTACGCATGATTATAAAAATCAATTTCGCGTGTTTACGAGCGTAAACACAATTTACTATAGCTATGAATATAAACGTGTTGACGTATGTAGACGGAATGTTTATATGCAGTTCCCATTTGGGGGTGATGTGTCAATAATTCTGCCGATGCGGAGCAGCGCGGGTACTCCTGGGGGGCGCAAAACTGGGCAGGGCGTCGGCCCCTTAAGTCGGTTCACTGTTC
>PMHC01000047.1:5156-6398 GCA_003156495.1 Acidobacteriaceae bacterium | reverse complement strand
CGCGGAGCCGTGCCGTGCAGCAGCAGCGGAAAATCGAGCACCGGCAGCAGCCGTTCGTAAAGCGCGCGCATTTGAGCGTAGCTGGTGAAGAGGCAAAAGGCGCGGCCGTGCGTAATCAGCAGAACGCGTTCGATCACGCGGGCGGCAGCCTCGGCGAAGTCGGCCGCGCGCGGGTCGGGCATTTGCGGCGGCAGATAGAGCAACGCCTGACGCTCGTAATGAAAGTGAGATGGCACGATCAGTTCGCGGCAGTCGGTGAGTCCCAGCCGGCGACGCAAGTGCGCGAAGCCGCCCTGCACGGTGAGCGTGGCCGAAGTGAGGACGACGGTGGGAATGCGGTCGAAGACCTGTTCACGCAGAATTTGCGAAACGTCGATGGGCGTGGCCTGCAGGTAGGTCATGCGGGCCGAGCGCGCGGCGGCCCGAGCAGCCGAGCGGGAAGAAAATTCCCGCAGCGCGGAGGCGCTCATGCCGGCGGCGCGGCGCTCAAGCCAGAAAACGATATTCGAATTGTTTGACTCAAGCAGAAAAGTCAGCTCGGTGAGCAGACGCTCGACGCGCTTCTGCAAGCCGGGAACCTCGTCGACCTCGGAATTGCGATCGAGTTCGGCGTCTAGCAGCTTGAGCGTGGCCGTTACGCCTAGATAGAGATCGCCCGAAGATTCGAGAAATTGTTCGCGCTCGGCAAAAGGCTGGCGCCCGTCGATGGCGATCGGCAACGCGGCGAAAAACAGCCGCGCCCGCTCGCATAGCTGCTGAGTAAGCGTAGGCAGCGTGGCGGCGGAGACCTTGCCGCGCAACAGCACGTCGATGTCGCGCGCCAGATCTTCGAAGCGAAGATTAGAAACCGAGAGGCCGAAGTATTGCGAGGCTACATCTTCAAGCTCATGCGCTTCGTCAAAAATAACGGCGGCGGCCTCGGGCAAAACGCCGGCGTCGGGCGCGGCCGCAGCCTCCCGCTTCACCGACAGGTCGGCGAAAAACAAGTGATGGTTGACGACGATCAGGTCCGACTCGAGCGCGCGGCGGCGCATTTCGGTGATGAAGCAGTGACGATAGTCAGGACAGGTGGACCCGAGACAGGCTTCGGCGCGCGCATCGAGCTTTTGCCACNNTCCCACTCGGCGATCTGGCGGTACTCGTCGATCTCTTCCAGGCCGGAAAGAATCGGCTGGTCACGTAGAGCGAAGAGCTTGCGCCGGCAAAGATAGTTGGCGCGCCCCTTCATGTAGCAGACGTGCA
>PMHC01000047.1:1481-5134 GCA_003156495.1 Acidobacteriaceae bacterium | reverse complement strand
TCACGCGCTGGCCGGTGCGCAGCGCGGGCAAAAGGTAAGCGAGAGTTTTTCCGGTTCCTGTTCCCGCCTCGACGATCAGATGCCGATGCTCGGTCAGCGCCCGCTCGACGGCTTTGGCCATCTCGAGCTGGCCGGGGCGAATCTCGTAGGGCAGCGGAGAGTGCGACAGAATANNGTTAACTCGTGCAGCGTGGGCAGCTTGCGGATTGGGTCGTCGGCCGGGGACATGGATGCGCTTGTTCCATCATATGTGGAAAGCGGGGATCACGGAGGAGAGATCAAAAGACAGGGAAAAGGGAAGAGGGATCAAGAAAACTCGCGGCGAAGATTCAAGGCGGAGGAGGCGGAGGTCAGTCGAGATCGATATCGGAATTGGAAGGTGTGTATTCGTCGCCGGGCAGAGCAGGCACTTCATGCGCGCCAAGCCACTGATCGACAAGCAGCGTTGCATCGGGATCGGCATCGATACCCTGCGCCTGGCGCAAGAGGCGTTTACGAATCGCTCTGGCTCGCTCGGCTTCGTCCTGCTGCCGGTTATTGACCGCCGCATCCAGGCTGATCGACAAAACCTCGGGAACACTTGGAGGAATATGCATCGCACCCTCCCGCTAAAAAAAAGGGCAATTTGAGAACCAATGGAATCATAGAAATCTTTGAAAAGATTAATCTGCCCGGCCGCGCCGCGCCACTGCGAGATACTGAAAGAAGCAATCTTTTCGCGCAATTCCGACTGGAGAACTTATTTTGCCTAACTATCGCCGATCCGTAATTCCCGACAAGCAAAGCGCCGCCAACCTTCCGCTGGTGGCCATCGTCGGCNNAGCACGAAACTTCGGTGGCCATTATCGGCCGGCCCAACGTGGGCAAATCCACGCTCTTTAACCGGCTGACCGGCACCAGGCGCTCGATCGTCGGCGACGAGTCGGGCATCACGCGCGACCGCATCTACGGCGAATTCGAGTGGGCCGGCAGGCGCTTCCGCCTGGTGGATACCGGCGGCATCGTACCCAACGATCCGGAGCTCTTCGCCACCGAAATCTACCGCCAGGCGCGCGTGGCCCTTGAAGAGGCCGCAGCACTGGTGATGGTCGTCGATGTGCGTACCGAGCTGGCCAGCCCCGACTACGATCTGGCGCAACTGCTGCAACGGGGCGGCAAGCCGCTGTTTCTGGCCGTGAACAAGGTGGAAACCGAGTCGCTCAAGATCGAGGCGGAAAACTGCCGGCAACTGGGCATACAGAATCTGTTTCCCATCAGCTCCGAACACGGCCGCGGCATCGGCGACCTGCTCGAGGCCATCGCCGCGGTGGTGCCGGAACCGGAGCCCCTCGCCGAAAGCGAAAACGCACCGGAAACCGCCCCCCCATTGGCGCTCAACCCCACCGACGAAGAACAACCAGAAGAACCGACCGGCCGCAAGCTCACGCGCACGCATGGCGAGTTCGAGCCAGAGGAAACCTCGGTGGCGATCATCGGCCGGCCCAATGTCGGCAAATCCACGCTGCTCAACGCGCTTTCGGGCACCACGCGCGCCATCGTTTCGCCCGTCGCCGGCACCACGCGCGACGCCGTCGACGAGTTGGTGGAGTTCGACGGGCACAAGCTACGGCTGGTCGATACGGCCGGAATCCGGCGCAAAAGCAAGACCAAATTGATGGCCGAAAAGCTCAGCGTGGTGATGGCGCGGCGGCATTTGGAAGCGGCCGACGTAGCGCTGCTGATTCTTGACGCCACCGAAGGCGTTTCGGCCAGCGACGCAACCATCGGCGGCTACGCGCACGAAAGCGGCCGCAGCGTGATTATCGTCGTCAACAAGTGGGATATGGTGACGACGGGCCGGACCGACGGCAGGCCGCCGGCCGACCGCGCCATTTTCGAAAAACAGTTGCGCGCCGAGCTTAAATATTTGGACTACGCGCCGGTGGTCTTTCTTTCGGCGCTGGAGGCGGCGGGAAAAGAGCGCAAAGGCGTGGAACGGCTGCTGCACGAAGTAGTCGAAGTGGCCGCCGAACGGCGCAAACGTGTCTCGACCGGCGCCATGAACCGCTTTCTCGAGAAGATTGACTTTCAGCGCGCGCCGCTGCCGGTCGCCAAGCGCATCCGGGTCTTCTATATGACGCAGGCCGCCGTAGCGCCGCCCACCTTCGTGCTCTTCGCCGACCGCAGCATCAAGCTGCACTTCGCCTTCGAACGCTTTTTAAGCAACCAGATTCGCGAGGCCTTCGGCTTCAAGGGAACGCCGATCTGGTTCAAGGTGAAGGAAAAAAATGAAACCAGAGGATCAGGGGACAGGGAGCAGAAAAAGTCCAAAAAGCAGTAGAAGCTGCCGGCGCAGCCGCCCCATCCTAGAGCATTTTTACCAATGATGTAGAGTGCCGAATCTTGTTGAAGGTTGCCGCTCACTGATGTTCGCGTCAACTCGACGATTCTGAATCCTATACGCTATGGGTAAAAATGCTCTAGCCGCAAAGAGCTCATGTTTTCCCTGGCCTCAAAGTCGAGACCAGGGGCACCCGCGGTTTTCTCTGCACGCGCGCCGAAGCGCTCTCGCTCTACTGCGAAGAGCCGGTCAGCGCATCGGTTCTCTTGCTCATCTTGGCGGTGCGTTCGAGCTTGTCCCAGTTGAAGGGCTTGCCGTCGATGGCGCGCTTCAGCGTCTTGAAGAGCACGATGGAAAAAACCTGGCGATAGGCAAAACGCTGTAGCCAGATGTGGAAGAGCAGCCAGCCATCGCCCTTGTTGGCCGGATGGTGGCGCTCCAGGCTGAAGGCCGCCGACGAAGTAATGAAATCGATGACCAAAAAGCCCAGGAAGTAGACCACCAGCTTTTCGAAGCTGGCCGCCGAGGCCGCTTCGGGATGATAGTGACGGTCGATGAAATAGTTGACGACGCCCCAAAGGAACATCAGATCGATAAAGGGCGAAACCAGCGGCAACAGCATCTGGAAAATGAGAATGTTGGGCAGCGCGAACAACCCCATCGCCTTGTTGCGCACAAAGGCGAGACGATGCTTCCAGACCGCCTGCAGAATGCCGAAGGACCAGCGGAAGCGCTGGCGCATCAGGCCGCGCACATCGACGGGAGCTTCGGTAAAAGCCAGCGCGCGATCCTCGTAATCGACCCGCAGGCCCTGTTCGAGCAGGTGCATGGTCAGGTCGGCGTCCTCGGCCACGGTATTCAGCGGATAACCACCCGCCGCCTTGACCGCCGATGTGCGCCAGGCGCCGATGGCGCCGGGCACGACCGTGACCACATGGAGCAGATCGAAGGCGCGACGCTCGAAGTTCTGGCTGGTGATGTATTCCAGAGCCTGCCAACTCGTCCACAGATTCACGCGATTGCCCACCTTGGCGTTGCCGGCAATGGCGCCGATCCTCGGGTCGGCAAAGTGCGGAATCAGCTTGGAAATAGCGTCCGAGGCGATCACCGTGTCGGCGTCGATGCCGACGAAGACCTCTTCGTGGATGCGCTCCAAAGCGTAGTTGAGCGCGGAGGCCTTGCCCTCGTTGGGCTTAGTGAGGACCTGCAAACGGCCGGCGGCGATCTCCTGCGCGTAAGCCGCGGCCGCCACTTGGGCGGTGCGGTCGCGCGAGCCGTCATCGATCACGATCACATGCAAATTTTTGTAGTCGGAGTTGAGCACCGAGCGAAT
>PMHC01000047.1:0-1473 GCA_003156495.1 Acidobacteriaceae bacterium | reverse complement strand
GCGCTCATCAGAATGTCGCCCAAGAAGAAGATCATCACGATGAAGCTGCCGACCATGTCGAGAGCCGAGAAGGCGATCGAGTCGGGAATGGTGCGCACGCGCTGCCAGAAGGTAAGCGGCGGCATCACCTGCGCGGTGGTCAACCCCATCAGCGCGGAAACCGGCACGATGGTGTAGCCGTGGGCGCGCAGCGCGTCGATGATGTAGGGCAGCGCCTCGACGGTTGCCGAGCGATCGCCGCCGCCATCGTGGAACAAGATGATCGAGCCGCGGAACTGCGGCTTGGTCTGCATCGTCTGCAACTGCGCCAGCACCGATGCAACCATCTCGGCGGGCGTCTTGCGCGGATGCTCGTTCCAGTCGTTGGTATCGATCTTGCTACCGATAATCGTCAACCCATTTTGCTGGATGCGCGCCACCGGCGCGGCCTCGTCGTCGGTATCCGGCTCTTCGTCGTTGTCGTATGGCGGGCGGAAATACAGCGGCTGCACGCCCAGCTTGCTGGCGAAGAGCCGCTCGGTGAGCTTGATCTCGAAATCCAGTTGACGCGTTGAAATCTCGCTGATGTCGGGATGGGTGTAGGTGTGGTTGCCAATCTCGTGACCTTCGCGAACCACGCGCCGCATCAGGCTGATGTGGTCGGCGGCCTCGGCGCCGATCAGCATAAAGGTGGCTTTGGCGTTTTTCTGCTTGAGGATGTCGAGAATCTTCGGCGTCCACTTAGGGTCGGGGCCGTCGTCGAAAGACAGCGCCAGTTCCTTGGGGTGGTAGCCGTACTGCTGGACGGTATAGGTGTGCGGATAAACGTCCATGTGCTCGTCGACGATGAGCTTTTTGCGCGGATCGGATTCGTCGGTGTCGACCTCGACACTGCGCCGGCCGGGCTTCGGCAATCCGGTAACGCGCAGAATGTCGCCCTCGCCCTCGGTATCCACGTCGTGGCCGGGCAGCACGGCGCCCAGCGCCTGCAGCGAAGAAGGACTGCTGGGTTTGTCCCAGACATTCCACAGCGAACTGTCTTCCTCACCCAGCCGCCACAACGCAAAGGTTTGCAACCCAAGCTGACGGGCGGCGCGCATTTCGTTGAGCAGCGTCACCGCGTCGAGGAACCAGACCACGTGGCGCTGGTGCTGGTCCTCGTCGATGTACTCGAAGTGCGGATTGAGCGCGTCGTAGTTCAGATCCAGATCGGCATCGGCGTCGGAGGCCCGCTCCCAGGCGTCGGAAACCGACAGATTTTCGGTATTGAGCACCTGCGGCTTTTGCGCTTTGCGATGACGCTTGCCCTTGTCGCCGGGCATCGAAAGCGTCCAGTCATAGCCGTAGCTGCCCAAGCCGCAAATCAGCTTTTCTTTGGGCACCGACTTAAGCACCCGCGCCAGATTGCCCACAAACCAGGGCTGGCTGGCCACCGGGCCGGGCGCGCTCGTGGTCTGGTGCTCGTCGTAGTTCATCAGCACAATGCCGTCGGAG
>PMHC01000288.1:1154-13497 GCA_003156495.1 Acidobacteriaceae bacterium | reverse complement strand
AGCGGATACTGTAGCGGGTGCCGGTTTAGACAGGGTTGTGCGGGTTGGAAGCTGAGAGACTTAACCTATTGAAAATACGAACACAACGCATAGGGTACAAACCGGCATAAATGCCCCGGAGAGGTCTGCAAAACCTTTATGCGCCGGTTCGATTCCGGCCCGCGCCTCCAAAATCCTCAATAACTTACAAGCGTCTCTCGGCTGGCACATTCTGGCGGCGTAGCGACGCGCTTCCAGTTCAATATCTCGATCTAATCAGCCCAAGTTGGAAATAACCTTAGAAACTGTGCGTGATCTCACATCGTACTGATGTCTGTCGATAGAATACTTAGAGTTAGCCGTTACCAGATTGAGCGTATATTCGGCAAAAATGAGCCCTGGCGACCAAAGCGGAATCTAAATTGGTGGTATGATGCCGTCACAAGCGGGCGGATGGAGTTCCACGATGCGTATGACATTTGATGAAGTTAAAGCGACCCAAACAGCAGCGTCGCTGTTACGTCTCGCCGGAGGGCGGTTACAATATCTCGCGCTCATCAAAATGCTCTATATGCTCGACCGCGAAGCTCTGAACCGGTGGGGGCTCCCTGTCACCACGGATCATTACGTCTCGATGAAGTTGGGACCTGTGACGAGCGAAATATTTGATCTTGTTAAGGTTAAGGGCGATCCTGTCCGTCCATCGTTCTGGTCTTCCCACATTCGGCGAGAGGGTTATGATGCTGTTCTAACCACCGATCCGAGCGACTCAGAACTATCTCCTGCTGAGGATGACCTCATCGCTGAGATCTTCGCTCAATGCTCCGGTAAGGATGGTTTTCAACTCGCAGACCAGACTCATAAAGAATTTCCCGAGTGGTCCGACCCAGGGAATACCTCAACCCCCATTGATGTCGATGATATCCTTTCGGCCCTTGGGAAAGATGAGGCGGAAGTAGCCCAAACTGGGACCATGATGAGCATTCAGAATGCCCTTTTTGACATGACGAGGGCATAAAGGTGAACTTTGCCGCAGGACAGACTTACCTCTTTCCTTTGTCTGAGAATCAAACGGCTCACCTCTGGATTATCGCTACCGACCCGAACGCTGATAGATTGATGTTGGTAGTTAGTCTCACATCTCTCAAGGGAAGCAAAGATCAAACTGTCATTTTGCATGGTGGAGAACACCCATTTCTTAAGTGGGCTACCTGTGTCGCTTACAACCTCTCAGACCTGATCAACTGCGACACGCTCGAAGACCACATCAAAGTTGGACGAGCGAAGATGCGTGCCGACATGAAGCCTGAGACGGCCCAATTAATACTCGGCGGGTTTACCGCCTCGCCGTTCACTAAAAAGAGAATTCAGGAATTTGTACGCGCGTACAAGGAATCACGGCCGTAGTTCTGACTGTGCAGTTTCGATTCTACCGAACCGCCAAATCAGTTTTCTGATGGATCATGCCGCAGGAATTGGCAGATTACTTGGCTGTCGCAAGCGCTGCTCCGCTATGGATCTCGGCATTCTCGGTTTCAGCCGCAACCTCGCTAACAATCTCCAACAGATTTTCCAGCAGCGGCGAGCTGCGCGATGGCATCCAGACCGCGATCGTTTCCACCGGCTCCGGCCTGTCTTTGAGCGGGCGATAGACCACGCCGGCGCGGCGCAAGCTGCTGACCGAGGCCGGAACCAGCGTAACGCCAAGGCCGGCCGCCACCAGCGAGATCATCGTATGAATCTGCGTGGCTACCTGGTGCGCTTCCGGCGTGAAACCCGCGTTTTGACAGACGCCGATAACCTGTTCGTAAAAACCCAGTCCCATATCGGAGGGCATCATGACCCACGGATCGCGGGCCAGCCGATGCAGCGCAATCACCTCTTCCTGGGCCAGCGGATGCGAGACGGGCAGCGCCAGCAGCAACGGCTCGCGCCGAACGCTGCGGGTGGCGAAAACGGCTTCGAAGATCGGCGGTCGCACAAAGCCGATCTGCACTTCGCCGCTTTTAAGCGCCTGCAGTTGCCGCGGTGTCGTCATCTCCAGCAAGGCGATGTCCACGCCCGGAAAGCGCTGCCCCATGCGTCGCACGATCTCCGAGATCATGTCCTCGTACGAAGCCGAGCTGATCATGCCAATGGCGATGCGCCCGGTGCGTCCCTCGCCGGCCAGACGGACGGCGCGCTCGGCGCGTTCGGCCGCGGCCAGCGTGCTTCTGGCCTCGATGAGAAAGACTTGGCCCGCCGCGGTCAGTTCTACGTGGCGATTATTGCGCCGCAGCAGAGGCGTCCCCAGCTCTCGCTCCAACTTTTGAATCTGCTGGCTGAAGGGCGGCTGCGCAATGCCATGGATCGCCGCCGCGCGGCCAAAGTGCAGCGTCTCGGCCAACGTGATGAAGTAGCGATAGAGTCGGAGCTCAATCATATATATGAAATATAAAAACCGCTTGTTTGATATATTTTACAGATTATTCTTCGCGGCGCAAAATTGAGTAATGGAGATAGAAAGTAAAGCTGAAGCGCAGCCTGATACAAATGGCCAGCGGACGGCCGCGGTTGTGATTGCTGGCTTTTGCGCTTTTCTAGGACTTTATGCTCCCCAACCGATGCTGCCCGAACTCGCCCGCAGCTTTCAGAAGACTCCGGGACAGATCAGTTTGCTGATCAGCCTTTCGACGATCGCCGTGGCGCTGGCCGCGCCGTTCGTCGGAACGCTTTCTGACCGATGGGGGCGCAAGCGGCTGATTGTTCTTTCCGCGCTGCTGCTAGCGCTGCCAACGGCGCTGGCGGCCACCGCCACCAGCTTTACGCAGTTACTTTTTTGGCGCTTCCTGGTAGGCATTTTCACGCCAGGCGTCTTTGCGCTGACCGTCACCTACATCAATGAGGAGTGGCCGCACGGCGCCGGGGTCGTCATGTCTGCCTACGTCAGCGGAACGGTCAGCGGCGGCTTTGTGGGCCGCATGTTGGCCGCCTATGTCACCGATTACGGCAATTGGCGCATCTCTTTTGTCGTGCTGGGCCTGATGAACCTGGCAGGCGCGCTGCTGATTTGGCGTCTGCTGCCGGTCGAACGGCATCGCTCGGCGCGCGTGAAGGGCATGGTCAAAACGATGATCGGCCATCTGAGCAATAAGCAACTGCTGGCTACCTATGCGGCCGGTTTCTGCGTTCTGTTTTCATTGCTCGGCATTTTTACCTACGTCAATTTTCTGCTGGCAGCCAAGCCCTTCTATATGAGGCCGGCCGCCCTGGGCCGCGTTTTCATGGTCTATCTTGCCGGTGCGGCATTCACGCCGCTGGCCGGCCGCTTCATTGACCGCCAGGGCCAACGCCGCGCCTTCACGCTGGCGATTCTGATCTCTCTTGGCGGCGTACTGCTGACGCTGATTCCTTTTGTGCCGGTCGTAATGACGGGGCTGGCGATCTTCTGCACCGGAATCTTTATCGGGCAGTCTTCGGCCAGTTCCTATATCGGCAAGGCGGCGCATGAGGCCAAGGCCGCCGCCGTCGGTCTCTACGTAACGGCTTACTATCTCGGCGGCAGCTTTGGCGCGGCAGTTCCCGGCTTTTTCTGGAACCGCTTCGGTTGGGGCGGCTGCGTGGCGCTGATTGCGCTGGCGCAGATTTTGACGGCGGCCATCGCCATGAGCTTCTGGCGCGCTAAAAAAGAGGTCGAACCCGCCAGTGCGTACGTTGCGCGGCAGTTCGTCGAGCGCGACGCCTAAAGCATTTTTACCTAGAGAGCTTCCAGAAATGGTGTACCTCGAAGCCCCTTCACTCAAGTCGACGCCGCTGACGCGTGCCCTCGAAGGCAGCGTCAAGATATGGTTATGACCCGTTCACGATAGAGAATTCCTAGTTAGTTTGCGTAAGATTGAACGCCGAAGGCTTTCCGTGAAGAAAGCCTTCGGCGTCGTTCAAGTTATTGTTGCCAACCGCCGCCCAGTGCGTTGTAGATCTGCACCAACGAGAGCAGCTCATTCTCTTTGGCCGCGGTCAGGTCGAGTTGCGCCGCCAGATAAGTACGGTCGTTGGTCAGCACTTCAAGATAAGAAGACTGGCCATGCTCGTAGCGAACGCGCGCCAGATGCAGCGCATCTTCGGCTGAAGCGACAATTTTTTCTTCCTGCTCGCGATAGTCGCGATACTTACGGTAGGCGACCAATGCTTTGGAGACATCGCGAAAGGCGCTGGCGATTGTCTGCTGATAGGTCAGCACTGCCTGTCGCTGTTGAGACTCGGTACTCTTGACGTTGTTGCGAATACGGCTGGCGTCGAAGATCGGCACGCTGAGACTGGGGCCGTAATTCCACACATAGCTGGGGCTGGTAAAGAGGCGCGACAGAGCATTGGAATCAGTACCCGACGAACCGGTAAGCGCGATTTGCGGAAAGTACGCCGAGCGGGCCACGCCGATTTCGGCATTGGCGGCGATCAGCGTAGCCTCAGCCTCGCGAATGTCAGGACGGCGTTCGAGTAGTTCCGAGGGCAAGCCGGTAGGAATCGTCGGCATGGGCGGCTGCTGATCGATGCTGGCGCCACGCACAATCGCGTGCGGCGTTTCGCCCAGCAGCGTGCAGATGGTGTCCTCCTGCTGCTCGATCTGCCGTTCGAGATCGGTAATCTGCGCCTGCGAGGTAAAGACCAGTTGCTCGGCCTCGCGCACATCGAGCATGGAGTCGGAACCGCCGGCCTCGAGCGTCTTGGTTAGCTTGAGCGACTCCTGGCGCGAAGCGAGAGTTTGCTTGGCGATTCCCATCTGCATATCCATGGAGCGGAGTTGGAAGTAGTCGGTTGCGATCTCGGCGATAACCGAATCGATGACCGCGCGACGAGCCCATTCGACGCCAAGCAACTGCGCCCGCGCCGCCTCGGTAGCATTGCGGTAGCGGCCCCAGAAGTCGAGATTCCAGGCCGCCGATAGACCGAGCCGCCCAAAATTCTCTTCGACTGGCGAGGAATTGGAACCCATTTCGCCTTTCGCATATTGCTCGCTGCTAAACGATGCGGTTCCGTTTAACGACGGCAGTTGGTCGGCATGAGCGATGCCCACCGCGGCCCGGGCCTGGATAACGCGCTCGGCGGCGATACGTACGTCGTAGTTTTGTGCAATGCCTTTGCGGATCAACTCTTGCAGTTGGGGATCGCCAAAAACTTCCCACCACTTTTCATCGCCGAGACTTTTAGCGGACGCGACGCCAGCCGGTGCGGCATCGGGCGCGGCGGCGCCGCGGAATCCGGGCGCCGTCGGCACATCCGGCCGGCTATACTTTGGACCCACGCGGCATCCAGCAAGCCCGCTAGCAGCAAGCGCGGACGCCGACAATATCAAAACTTTTGCGAACGTGAATTGCTTCATTGCTCACCTCCGGGAAGGTTGGCGGACGCGCTAGGAGGCGTGGCCGTGGAAGCGGACGGTTTGCGGAACCGCTGCGAAAAACGTTCAACCAGAACGTAAAAGACCGGCACCAAAAAGATTTCAATCAGCGAAGCCGTCAACATGCCGCCGATGCAGGTAGTGCCGAGAGTGCGGCGAGCCTGCGCGCCGGCTCCGGTGGAGATCCACAGAGGCACGCAGCCGAGGATGAAGGCGAAGGCTGTCATCAGAATAGGACGAAGTCTTAATCGCGCTCCGGTAAGAGCGGCTTCAACCAGCGGTGTGCCCGCACTCGATTGCGATTTGGCGTATTCGACGATCAGAATCGCGTTTTTAGCGGCCAAGCCGATGAGCATGACCATGCCGATCTGCGCATAAGTATTATTTTCCAGCGAGCGCGACCAGAGGGCGAGATAGCCGCCAAGGAAGGCGACCGGCGTGCCCAGCAGCACGCTGAAGGGGAGCGTCCAACTTTCGTACTGCGCGGCCAGAATCAGGAAGACAAAGATGAACGAAAAGCCGTAGGTCATCGTCGGCGAGGTGCCTTTTTGCGCCTCCTTCTCCTGATAGCTGATGCCCATGTAGTCGTAGCCCATGTCGTGCGGCATGGTCTGATGGAAGACATCTTCAAGGGCGGCCATCACCTGACCGGAACTGTAGCCAGGGTTGGACGTCACGATAATCTGGGCAGCGTTGTACTCGTTGTAGCGGAAGTTAAATTCCGGACCGGTGATGTGCTTGATGTTGATCAGCGTGTCGAGCGGAACCGGCACGCCCTTGCTCGACGGAACGTAAAAGTGACCGATGTTATCAATGCTGGTGCGGGCACCCTCGTCGGCTTCGATATAGGTTTGCCACTGGCGGCCGAAGCGGTTGAAGTAGTTGACCATATAGCCGCCCATAAAACTCTGCATGGTCAGATAGACATCACTGAGGTTGACGCCCTGTTCCATAACCTTGGCGCGATCGACTCCGACATTGATCTGCGGCACATGCGGTAGAGAAGTGGTCACAGCCATGGAAATTTCAGGCCGCTTGCGAATTGCATCCATGAAGGCATCGGTGTTCGTGGCCAAATAGTCGGTGCCCAAATTGCCGGAACGATCTTCGAGCACGAAGTTAACGCCGCCGGCGGTGCCGATGCCGGGAATGGGCGAAGGCACAATGCCGAAGGCCACGCCATCGCGAATTTCACCGGGCAATTGCAGCACGGCTTTGCGCAGCATGTCGTACCGCTCGTTACGGCTCTTGCGCGCCTCCCAATCCTTGAAGTCGACCAGGAAGAAGGCATTGTAGGTGCTTTGCGTCGTGTTCAGCATGTTAAAGCCGACAATCGACGATACGTACTCGATGCCAGGAGTATTCATCAGCACTTTTTCCACCTGGCGCGAGGCATCGGAGGTGCGCGACAATGAGGCGCCATAGGGCAACTGCAGGCTGACCATCATGTATCCCTGATCCTCTTCAGGCAGGAAGGAGACCGGCAACCGGTCGCCAACCAGGAAGGCCACAATGCAGGACACGACTAAAATGACCCCGGCGATCGAAGAGCGCCGGATAAACAGCGAAGAGGTTTCGATGTACTTTTCCGTACCGCGACTGAAGACGCGGTTGAACCATGCGAAAAAGCGCCCGAGCGGGCCGGTGACCTTTTGCTTGGGTTTGAGCAGCAGCGCGCACAACGCGGGGCTGAGGGTAAGAGCATTGAAGGCCGAGAACAGTACCGAGATGGCGATAGTAACAGCGAACTGACGGTAGAGCAGACCCTTGATGCCGGCGATAAAAGCGGTGGGAATAAAGACAGCCGCCAGAATCAAAGCAATGGCGATCACCGGGCTGGCGACTTCGTCCATGGCTTGGACCGAAGCGTCATGCGGCGTCATGCCCTCTTCGATGTGGCGTTGCACGGCCTCGACAACGACGATGGCATCGTCAACCACCAGGCCGATGGCCAGCACCAAACCGAAAAGCGAAAGGGTGTTGATGCTGAAACCGAGCAGCGGAAAAACGACGAAGGTTCCGATCAACGAGACCGGCACGGCCAGCAGGGGAATCAGCGTGGCGCGCCAGCTTTGCAAAAACAGATAGACGACGATAATCACCAGCACGAGGGCGATTAGCAGCGTAAGGATAATCTCGCGAATGCTGGCGGAGACAGCCTTGGTCGTATCGTGCGAAACGACGCACTTAAGGTCTTGCGGAAAACTCTTGGAGATTTTATCGAGTTCCGCACGCACATTTTTATTGGTTTGGACAGCATTCGAGCCGGGCAGTTGATAGATAGCAACACTCGACGTCGGTTTGCCGTTCAAACGGCTAACAACGTTATATTTTTGTGCGCCCAACTCGATGCGGGCCACATCCTTCAGCCGCACGATCTGACCGTCGGGCGAAGCGCGCAGCACGATGTCGCCAAATTGCTCTTCAGTAACTAGGCGGCCGTCGGAGCGTACGTTATAGGTAAATTGCTGATTGCCCTGAATCGGTTCGCCGCCAACCTGCCCGGCGGGGTGAATTGCATTCTGTTGCTGGAGAGCCTCGCTGATCTGCGCGACTGTGATACCGAGCTTGGCCAACTGGTCGGGCTTAACCCAAATACGCATCGCGTACTGGCCGGCCCCCAGAACCTCCACGCGGCCAACGCCCTGTACGCGCTCCAACTGGTCCACCATGTTGATGTAGGCATAGTTGGACAAATAGTGATCGTCGTAGGTGCCGCTGGGCGAAATCAGCGAGACCGTCATCAGCGGATTGGNNTCATCAACGGGGATGACAGAGCCTTTTGTACAAGGACTCCTTCCGTTGTTACCTCGCTTGGCATCTGACCAGCAGCCTGTGATACACGAAGTTGGGTAAGAATCTGATCAGTGTTAGGTTCTGTTTTGACGTCGAAATTTACCGTAAGAACAGAGTTACCATTGTTCGCGTTGGTGGAGTACATGTAATTCATGTTGTCCACGCCGCTCATCTGCTCTTCGATCGGCGTAGCCACGGCTTCGGTCATCGAAATCGCGTCGGCACCGGGGTAATTGGCAATCAGCAGGATCTCGGGCGGAACAATATCCGGATACTGCGCGATCGGAAGACGAACAATGGAAACCAGGCCAACGATCACCATGATGATGGCGATCACCATGGCGAAAACAGGATGTCGGATGAAAAATTTGGACATGATTAACGGCCTCCCGCGGCGACGGCGTTATCGGCCACCGCATGCACCGGCATCGGGCTCTGAATCTTGCCGTTGCCCTCGGTCACAACCGTGTCGCCGACCTTCAGACCGCTCAAGATGATCCATTCAGTGCCAACCTGCTTGCCGACTGTGACGATACGCGGTTGTGCGATTCCGTTCTTGCCGACAACTACAACCAGATGCTGGCCCTGCTGGTCGAGCACGGCGCGCTGCGGAACCAGTAGCGCGTTTTGCTGCGTATTGGTCAACGCGCGCACCTTGGCGAATTGCCCCGGACGAAGCAGATTGGCGGAGTTAGGAAAGGCGCCGGCGATCGTAATCGTGCCGGTGGTGTTATCGACATTGCGATCGACAAAGAAAATGGAGCCCTTGAAGGGATAGCTTTGCCCGTTGGACAGAATCAGTTCGAGGGGAATCATTTTTTTGCCGTTCAGCAGGTCGCTGGCGCCCTGACGCTTGGCCGATTCGGAGAGATCCAGATACTCCTGCTCGCTGATGGAGAAGAATGCTTTGATGGGATTGACCTGGGAAACGGTGGTGAGCAGGGTCGAGGTGTTGACCAGATTGCCCACCTGCGTGTTCGCCTTGCCGGCGATGCCATCGATCAACGAGCGCACCTTGGTCCAGCCCAGATTCAGTTGCGCCATGCGTACTGCCGCCTCGTCGGTTCTGACGATGCCCTGGTTCTGCGCCGCCAGTTGCGTGTCGGTATCCAACTGACTCTGCGCCAATGCGTGTGCGGCCACCAGCGGTGCGTCGCGGCGGACGTTGATGCGGCTCAATTCCAGTTGCGCCCTAGCCTGCGCCAACTGCCCCTGCGTCTGATCGAGCGAAGCCTGGAAGGGACGCGGATCGATCTCGAACAGAACCTGGCCTTTATGAACCGCCTGCCCTTCGTGATAATCCTGCCGGACCAGATAGCCGGAGACCTGCGGTTGAATCTGCGCATTGACGAAACCGTCGAGATTACCGACCCACTCGCCGTAAATCGGCACGTCGCGCTGCTCGACCGTCGCCACACCAACTTCAAGCGGCGGCATGGCGGTCTGCGTGGATTTTTTTTTGCAACCAACAGTAAACAGCAAGCAACACGCAAGCGACCAAGCGACCGCACGCGCACCAGTATGCAAGTGAAGACGTGAACGCGACGCAAAAAAGCGCATAGAAATCTCTCCTGTCTGTACTAAACAGTTCGGAAAGCCGAATCGAACGACCGGCTGGATACATTGTTTATCGGGCTTAAATCTCCACTAATCGAGTAACCTCAGGGGAAACGCTTTTCAAACAGCCCACGAACGCCTGCTAGCGTAAATTGGTAAATTTTTTCAATGGTTTGCTCAATGTCTGTTTCATCCAACCTCATTTCCGGGTAAAGCCTGTAGTCGAGCCGCTGCTGCGGCACACGATTCACGCAAACCGAAACCACAAGACCGGCGGCAAAGCGGGTCAAAGCCTGTGGAGCCTCTTGACCGGCTAAATCGCGGACGATAGTTTCGGCGATCTCGTGCATCGGCCGGACCACCTCGACCAGCAATGAAGCCTGCGCTTCGTGCAACTCCGCGACTTCGCGAGCCATGAGCAGCCGCGCCCAGGAATGTTGTTCGTTACTTTCGACCATCATGATGCAGCGAACGAAGTTTCGCAGCCGCTCCTCGGCTGTTCCCTGCATGCAGTGCTGCTTCAACAAATTGTGTGCTCTACCCGTTACAAATTGCAGCACCGTGCGATAGAGCTGAAGTTTGTCGCGGAAATAGTAATTGACAGCCGCGACATTCACCTGCGCCCGATCGGTAATCTGGCGAACAGTAGCTGCTTCGTAACCGACTTCGGCGAAGATCTGGCCGGCGGCTTCAATGAGCTTGCGCCGCGCCTCTTCGTTCTTTGCTGCCGATGTATTGGCTTTACCATCCATTAAATGCTAGTTTAAAACGCTTGTTTAACTTTGTCAATCGCAGAAAGTATCACTCTGCTTCTTGTTGTTTTTATTGGTTTTAAGCTATCCGTTCCCGGGTCCAAAAAATCGCGACTTGGGGCTGCCGCAAGCATGACCTTGCGCTGCTATTCCGTAGCGAGAGCAAATGCGCTTCACTGCAAGCGACAGCCGCCCGGCGCATTCACCGGATTGCAGCGCGCCTCGGCCTTGCCCGGCAGGCTCACCGAATAGCGTCCTGCCCAGCGTGCCGGCTCGCTGGCCGGATAATCGGTGCTGACGATCTGCGCGCCGCTGTTGAGCATCGCGTCGCGCCGGTGCGTATCGTTGACGCGCGCCTCTTGGGTATCGGCATCGGAGCGCGTACGCACCAGATAGCCCTGCCGCACCAAATCGGCGATCGCTTCCGCCGGCCCGTCGTTGCACTCGGTAAACGCGGCATCAGGCTGGCCGGGCTCGGCGTTGGTGAACAATACGCGGCCGCGCAGCGACGGATGCCCTTCCGCATATACAGATGCAGCCTTGCGAACATCCAGCAAAAACACCACCTTGCCGCGCGCACTTTTAAGCGTAGGCCAGTTGCCCGCCCGTATGGCTTCATTCAGCGTCGTGTAATCGCCGCGCACATCGTCGGGCGTGACCAATTCCTCACGCGGAAAAACCGAGCGGATCTCCTCATCCAGCGCATCAAAGACCGCGGAGGTAAACGGCTCGGCTGGCGTCAGCCGCATTCCATCCGCATCTGAATTTTGCTTTGTCTCCACCAGGATGAAGATGGGAACGTGATGCGGATGCGCGCGCGACCACCGCCGCACCTCGGCCAGGCAGGCGATGAAGGGCTGGCAGACGCTGCGATAGTCAATATCTTGCATGTGCATTACTTTGAAGCCGGGCTTGTTCATCGCGCCCTTCGGATCAAAAGGCGGATCAGTCGGCAGATGCGCTTCGGCCACCATGCGCGGCCCGGCCGGATGCGCGAAGCGGCCGCCCCGGCTGTCGGCAAAGATGTCGAGCTCGATCTGTCGCGCGCCGCCATCGAACTGCCGAGTTAGCGACGGGTGGCTATAGTCGAGGCTCTTAAAAGCCTGGGGATTTTTCTTCTGCCACAGCTTGGCCTCACTGGGCGCAATGCCGGCGTGATAGCTATTGTGCGTTCCGATTACCTGCATCTGATTCAACTTGATCGCCGCGCCGTCATTCGTGTTTTGCCCGGCCGATGCAACCGCCGCGCCGCAGAACGCCGCCATCATCGCCAACGCAACGCGCATCCGCCTTTTCGCACTCATCCCGATTTCCCCTTGATGCGGCCGCATACGCCGCCGCATTCAGCTTAAAGAATGTCCCGCGGCCGTCGTGTGAAAATTTCGCCAACGAAAACCGCCCGGTCGCGCCAGTGAGATGCTCGGCGGCGTTCTTTGAGAAAATAGAATTTCATGCTCTCACTAAAAAATGCCGGCAAGCGATTCGGCCCGCGCGTGCTTTTTCTCGAGGCTGACTGGCTCATTCGCGACAACGAAAAAACCGCGCTGGTGGGCGCCAACGGCACAGGCAAATCCACCTTGATGAAGGTTCTGGCAGGACTGGAGCCACTCGACTACGGCGCGGTCGAAAAGACCCGCGACCTCGAAGTCGGCTACCTGCCGCAGGAGGGCTTGCAGCTCAAGGGCCGCACAGTCTTCAACGAGTGCCTTACCGTCTTCGACGAATTGCGCGGAATCGAGCGCGAGCTTGAGCGGTTGGCCGGGCAATTGTCCGAGTTTGACCACGAAAGCGCGGAATACAACGCCGTCGCCGAACGCTTCTCGATGCTACAGGACCGTTTTCACTCGCTCGATGGCTACGCGCTCGACGCGCAGGTGGGCAG
>PMHC01000288.1:0-1105 GCA_003156495.1 Acidobacteriaceae bacterium | reverse complement strand
GACGAGCCCACCAACCATCTCGATCTGGAGTCGCGCAACTGGCTCGAAGACTATCTTCTGCACTATCCCTTCGGCTACATTCTCATTTCGCACGACCGTTATTTTTTGGGCGTCACCGTCGACCGCACGGTGGAGATTTGGAACAAGAGGCTCACCACCTATCAGGGCAACTACGAAAAATATCTCACGCAGAAGGATGAGCGGCGCGCGCTGTTGATGGCCGCCTACCGCAACCAGCGCGAGCACATCGAGCGGCTCGAAGCCTTCATCAACCGCTTCCGCTATCAGGCCACCAAGGCCAAGCAAGTGCAGTCGCGCATCAAAGAACTGGAAAAGATCGAGCGCATCGAAGTTCCCGAAGAAGAACCGGTCATTCATTTCAAGTTTCCGCAACCGCCGCCCTCGGGGCGCACGGTCGTCGAAGCCGAGGAGTTGGGAAAGAGCTACGGCGAAAAGCAGGTCTTCTCCCATGCGCGCTTCACCGTCGACCGCGGCGACCGTCTGGCTCTGGTCGGCGTCAACGGCGCGGGCAAATCCACGCTCGTGCGATTGCTCACGGGCGCTGAAGAGCCGACGTCAGGCTCGATTCGCCTAGGCCACAACGTCGTCGCCGAATACTTTGCGCAGGACCAGTACAAGGTGCTCGACCCGGAAGCTCGTATGCTCGACGACATCGGCCGCGCCGCGCTGCACGTCTCTGAAACCGAACTGCGCTCGCTGCTCGGCTGTTTTCTTTTCACCGGCGACGACGTCTTCAAGCCGCTCGGCGTGCTCTCGGGCGGCGAGCGCAATCGCTACGCGCTGGCCCGCATGCTGATGATGCCCTCCAATTTCCTGCTGCTGGACGAGCCCACCAATCACCTGGACCTGCGCGCCAAGGATGTGCTGCTCGACGCGCTGCAGGAATTCACCGGCACGGTGCTGTTCGTCTCGCACGACCGCTACTTCATCGACAAGCTGGCCACGCGCGTCTTCGAAGTCGCCGAAGGAGCCGTCCAAGTCTTCCCGGGCAACTACGAAGACTACCTCTGGCGCAAAGAAGGCGCCCACGCCCAAGCCCCCGAACCCGCACCCGATCCCGTAAAACACAACCACCAGCCACCAG
>PMHC01000085.1 GCA_003156495.1 Acidobacteriaceae bacterium | reverse complement strand
ACGGCTCGCGCATCGTCGAGCTACGCGACGGTTGGCTGGAGCGCGATGAAAAGTTGACGGCCCAACCCGAGGAGATCAGATCGAAGTGAAACAGGTAAAAACAAACTGGAGCCGAACGGCGCAAGCCGCGGCGGCGATTCTTCTGTTGCAGGTAAATCTGGCGCAAGCCGCGGAATCCTCCGCGCCGGCGACGGCAACAACTTCCGTGCAAACGCCCGCGCAGGCCGCCGCAAAACCAAGCGCGATTCCCTTCGATCAACTAACGAGGCACTCGCTGAAACCCTTCGGCGCCTATCGCGGACGAACCGCGCCGCCGCCAGATCTTGTTAACTCCGCGCGTTTGAGCGCGCTGGTACGCGACGGAAAAATCTATCTTTCACTCAGCAACGCCATTGATCTGGCGCTGGAAAACAATCTCGATCTGGTGATCGCGCGCTACAACCTGCCCATCGCGCGGATGGACGTGCTGCGCACGGCGGCCGGCGGTTCGGTGCGCGGCGTAAATACCGGCGTAGTTTCGGGCACGCCCGGCGGCGGCAGCGGCGGCGCCGGCGCGGGCACCGGCGCCGGTGGCACATCAAGCGGCGCGGGCGGCGCCGGCGCGGGCGCTTCGGGCTTGGTCTCATCCACGCTGGGAACCGGCACCTCGGTTTCGAGTTACGATCCGCAGATTACCGCCAAAGTCTACAACGACCACACCTCCGAACAGTTGACCAACTTTCAGGTGGAGGGCGTTCCCCTCTACAAATACAACACCTCGGTAGCCAATTTCGACTACAGCCAGGCATTCGCAACAGGCAGCAGCGTCGAGGTGACCTGGAACAACAGCCGCGCTACGACCAACGGCAAATACGACTACTTCAGCCCCTCGTACTCCGCGTCGATGGAGGTTGTGGTGCAGCAACAACTGCTGGCTGGCTTCGGACTGGGTCCGAATCTGCGCTATCTGCACATCGCCAAAACCAACCAGAAGATCTCCGACATCGCCTTTCGCGCGCAGGCCATCGCCACCGTGACGCAGATCTGCAATCTCTATTGGGATCTGGTAAACGCCTACGATAATGAGCAGGTAGAAGAGCGCTCGGTAGCCTTCGCCGAGGAGACGCTGAACACCAACCGCAAGCAGCTCGAGTTGCAGGCGATTCCCGCCATGGATGTTTTGAAGGCGGAGAGCGAATTGGCCGCGCGCCAGCAAGCATTGACCGTGGCGCGAACCAACCTGGAGTTACAGGAACTCTACATGAAAAACGCCATCACGCGCACCCTCGACGACCAGGCGCTCGAAGAAATGCCGGTGGTACCTACCGACCGCATCGCTACGCGGATCAAGCCCATCGCCGAAGACGTGCAGCAGATGATCGCCGCGGCACTGGCCACTCGCACCGAATTGCAAGAGTCAAAACTCGACCTCGAGAACCGCGAGCTAAGCCGGAAGACCGCGCGCAACGCGATGCTGCCATCGCTCGATCTTTACGGCGTTTATGTGGGAACCGGCGCGGCGGGAACAATGAATGCGAAATATTACAGTCCCAGCACGACCACCGATCTGCCCAGTAGTTACGGAGGCGCGCTTCAAAATGCTTTAAACGACACCGCACCGGAGTACCGGGTGGGGCTTTCGCTAAGCATCCCGCTGCGCAACCGCATCGCCAAGGCCGACCAATATCGCACCGAGCTTGAGTATCGCCAGTCGCAGGTGTACTTTGAGGAATTGAAAAAGAATATCCGCATCGAAGTGCGAAACGCCCGCTATGCGCTGGAGCAGGCGGCCAGCCGCGTTGAGGCGGCGCGCAAGGCGCGAGACCTGTCGCAGAAGACATTGGATATTATGCAACAAGAGCAGAAATTGGGCGCCGGATCGAGCCAGCAAACGCTGGCCGCCGAACACGACCTGGCATTGGCCGCCTCGGCGCTGGTGACGGCTGAAACGGCCTACGAAAAAGCGCGCATCGAAGTGCGGCGCGCCACGGGCTCGATTTTGGAAGAGTACGGTATCTCGATCGACGAAGTGAAAAAAGGCGTTGTGGAGGCGGAAAATCGACAGTAAACAGGAAGCAATTCGCGTTCTGGCCGCCGACGATCAATCCTATATTTTGGAAGCCGTCGAACTGCTGCTATCGCCGCAGGGCATCGCGGTAGACTCCGTGCGTTCGCCCCAGGCGCTGCTCGATGCGCTCGGCGAGCACGACTACGACGTACTGCTGATCGACCTGAACTACACCCGCGACACCACCTCCGGCCAGGAGGGTCTCGATCTGCTGGCGCGCATTCAGGAGTTCGACCCGCGGCTGCCGGTGATCGTGATGACGGCCTGGGGCAACGTCGATCTGGCCGTGGAGTGCATGAAGCGCGGCGCGCGCGACTTCATCCAGAAGCCGTGGGAAAACGAACGGTTGCTCTCGCTCATCCGCGTGCACGCCGAGCTGCATCAGGCGCTGCGCCGTGCGCGCCGGCTGGAGTTAGAAAATCTGCTGTTGCGCTCCGAAGGCAAGACGGAGTTTATCGCCAGCGCGCCGGCCATGCAGCCGGTGCTGGAGCTGATCGCGCAGATCGGCCCCTCGGACGCCAACGTACTCATCACCGGCGAGCACGGCACGGGAAAAGAAATCGTCGCGAGTCTGCTGCACGCCGCCTCTCCGCGAGCGCAAATGCCGCTAGTGGCCGTCAATGCCGGCGGACTGCCCGAGGGCACCTTCGAAAGCGAAATCTTCGGCCACGTCAAGGGTGCCTTCACCGACGCGCGCTCCGACCGCATCGGGCGCTTCGAGTTGGCCAACGGCGGCACGCTTTTTCTCGACGAGATCGCCAACGTCCCCTTGCATCAGCAGGCCAAGTTGCTGCGCGTGC
>PMHC01000015.1 GCA_003156495.1 Acidobacteriaceae bacterium | reverse complement strand
TACGGGCTGCGGCGGCAACTGTTGGAAGGTGTGGAGCAGCGCGAGCTGATTCTGGAGGATTACGTCGCCGGCATTCTGGGCGGCTTGCTGGACGAATACGCCAACGAGAAGGCGCACTCCGACCAATGGGATTTCAAGGGGCTGAGCACGAAGTTAGTCGATCACTTCGGATTCGATCTGGCGAACTCCGGGCTGAAGCCGGAGGAGTTGAGCCGGCACGAGCTGGGCGAGGAAATCTTCGAAAAGCTGAACGAGATTTACAAGACCAAGGAAGAGATTCTGGGTGCCGGGGCGATGCGCTATCACGAGCGGATGGTGATGCTNNGATGCTGAGCGTGATCGACGGATTGTGGAAGGATCACCTGCTTTCGATGGACCACTTGAAAGAGGGGATCGGATTGCGCGGCTATGCGCAGCAAGATCCGCTGGTGGCCTATAAGCGCGAGTCCTTCGACATGTTCGAGGCGATGATGCTGAAGTTTCAGGAAGACACGGTGCGCTTCCTCTTCCGGATGCAGATCATGGGCTCAGACGGACGGCCGATCGATACGACGCCGCATCCGCACGGAACGGTGCCGAAGGCACCGCCGGTGGCCAGCGCCGCGCAGCAGTTGCTGGGTGAGGATGGCGAGCCGCTAGAGATTACGATTCCGACGCGGAAGCCGGCGACGACGATCGACATGCTTGAGAAGGAGTTCCACCGCAAGAAGCAACGCGAACTGGCGGTGGCGAGCCGCTCGGGCGGCGATGATAGCCAGCCGACGCAGCGGCGGACGGGCGAGAAGGTGGGCCGTAACGACCCTTGCCCATGCGGGAGCGGCAAGAAATATAAGAAGTGCCATGGAGCGGGGAAGTAAAGGCTTCGTAGCGACTGTAGCTGACAAAGCACTCCGGCCCGGCGGGCCGGAGTGCTTTGTTTTTTGGGGCGATATTCGGCGGAAAAAGCATTTGATCGAGATGTGGGGTAGCCGCTCAGCCATCTTACCTTCCAGATTCTTAGAATTGAGGGGCACCCGGCATCTGGCATCCGACACTTCATGTAAACGCAGCCGCTTTTATCTTTGCCGATTGAACTTCCAATAATCGAAGTTCAACAGTTGTCCAGTGGAAGCGCCTTTGAACACGAGATATAGATCGTGTACGCCGGCAGCACCCGAAACGGGAGCGCTCAGAGTCTTCCAAGCAAACCAGCCACCTGTATTAAGGACCGCCAGGGAACCAATGACAGGCCCATCCGAGTTGTCGAGATGCAGCTCGATGGTGCCGCCCTGGGAGCCGCTTGCCACGCGGGCGCTGAAGCTGGATGCCTGGTTATTGCCGAAGTCAACACCACGAACCCTGATGTAACTGCCGTTCGCTATGCCGGTAACATAGACGCCGATCTGATCGCTTTGCGCGGTCCGGACGCCGCTTTCCCACGCAATCGTCTCCGCTTCGACTCGCGTAAATGGATTGAGCGTGCCGACCTGTGGGACGCCTTCCGGATTCCACCAGGGGACCTCAGTAATCGTGCCGTCGGCGTTATAGGTAAACTTTGACACGGTGACGGAACGGCGCTCACGATGAGTTTCCGTCGCGGCGAAGTTCAGCGTGTAATTGAATCCGAAGACGTAGGAAGCGCCTTTGAAGTCGATGATGCCGGGATGATTGCCCGAGGAGCGCTTGTCCGGGGACATAATCATTCCTTTGTATTCCCAAGGGCCTGTGGGGTGGCTGCTCATGGCGTAACCAATGCCTTCGGGGCAGCAGTGCGAGGCGTAGGCCATGTAGTATCTGCCGTTCCGCTTGTAAAACCAGGGGCCTTCCTGGTAGTTTTGCGGCTTCGAATCTATCTGGACAATGTCGCCGGAGTAAGAGATCATGTCGCGGTTCAGCTTGACATACCAAAGATTGGGATTGCCCCAATACAGATAAGCCTGCCCATCGTCATCGACGAAGACGGTGGGGTCTATGTTGCCGGTGGCTTTTTCAATCAGCGGATGCCCGAGGGCATCTTTGAAGGGACCAAAGGGGCTGTCGCTGATGGCAACGGCGATGACATTCTTGGGCCAGCCGGGAACGCTGATGGGCACGTAGAGATAGAACTTGCCGTTGCGGGGAACGACCTGGGGCGCCCAGGCATCGTTACTCTGAACCGCCCAAGGAAAGGTAGCGAGCGAGGCCACGGCACCGTGGTCAGTCCAATTCACCATGTCGGTAGAGGTGTAGAGTCGCCAGTTGAGCATCTTGAAGCCGGTGGCGTCATCTTCATCGTGGCTGGTGTACAGGTAGACCGTACCGTTATAGACGAGCGGCGCGGGGTCGGCGGTGAAGTTGGTTTGAACGATCGGGTTTTGCGCGTGGCTTGGCGCGGCGGCACAGAACCAGATGGCAGAGAAAGCGAGGAGGCGCCGAAAGCGAAACCAATACTTAGTCATAAAGCAGCTCCGATACTCCCGTAAGAAAGAGAAGTGGAACGAGCAACAGTTCCACGCAGCGAGGCGATCGCGGTAATCCCGACAGTTGAATTATACCCAGTAACCGTTTACTATACTCCTGAATTTACGAACCGCTGGAATGCACCTGTGTACAGAACTCCGCGTCGTTTTTCGTCGATGAGGACGAGCCGAGTTCTGCTGGCTTTGGAACATAGCAACTACGAATTATGAGGACGTGAGCGCTTGAAACGGATAGAAATTAAAAAGTATCTCTCCCTAATTTTGCTTTTCGGCGCTTTGGGCGGAGTGTCCGCACCACTCAGGGCCGCAACCTCCCAATACAGGCCGCTGGCCGACGGAGCGCAGATTGCCGTGAATGGCGGCACGCTTCAAATCCGGTTCTGGTCTCAGGAGATTGTCCGCGTCACCTACGCGCCCGGTTCGGAGCTACCGGCGCTGAAGAGCCTTGCCGTGGTCGCTACTCCGCAAAGCCCGCGTTTGACGCAGCAGCAGAGCAAGCAGGCCTTTACCATCGCATCGCAAGCGATCAAGGTAAAGGTTGACCGGCAGACGGGCGCCGTTACATTTCTCAATTCCGCCAATCAAGTGTTACTACAGGAAACAGCGCAGGGGCGGCAGATCGACCCTGCGACTGTCGCAGGCGCTTCGGTCACATCGGCCACGCAATCATTCGAGCTCGCTCCGGACGAGGGGATCTATGGCCTAGGGCAACACCAGGAGGGGGCATGGAATTACCTGGCGCCCGGAAACTTCAAGGTCGTCCTCGCCCAGTCGAACACCAATGTCGGTATTCCTGTAATGACCTCGAGCAAGGGCTACGTACTCCTGTGGGATAACCCCGCCGTGACTACCGTGTCGTCAGATTCAGTCGACAGCGCGAGCGCCGGCCCTCGGGTTCTTCGCTGGTCATCGGAATACGGCAAGGCCATCGACTATTACTTCTGTTACGGCGATGGAAGCATCGGAACGGCAATGGCGGCTTACCGGCGACTGACTGGCGCGGCGCCCATGATGCCGCGGTGGGAATTCGGCTTTTGGCAGTCCAAGGAGCGTTACGCGTCGCAGGAGGAGTTGCTGGGCGTAGCCACCAAATTGCGCGACCTTAAGGTTCCGATCGATGGCATCATTCAGGACTGGCAATACTGGCCGGCTGGAAACAACACGTGGGGATCGCATTTGTTTGATCCGACGCGCTATCCGAATCCTACCGCCATGTTCCGCCAGTTGAACGATCTGCACTATCACACGCTTATCTCGGTTTGGGCAAAGTTCGATTTAGGCAGCAAGAATAGCGATGAGCTGAATGCCGCGGGCGGCATGTTTCCCGAGGTAACGACATATGCGTTTCCTCCGGGCAAAGGGCAGTGGTATGACCCATTCAGCACGGCTGGCCGCGCGATCTACTGGAAGCAGATTAGCGACGAGCTTTTTTCAAAAGGCGTAGACGGCTGGTGGCTCGACGCGCCAGAGCCGGAGATCGGCGGCATGGGCTTCCGCACTTACACCACTCCGCTGGGACCGGGTTACGAAGTTTATAACGCATACCCGCTGATGCACTCAAGCGGCATTTACGCGGGGCAGCGCGCCGCGACAGACGAGAAGCGCGTCGTGATCCTTACGCGTTCCGCGTATGCCGGCCAGCAGCGCAATAGCGC
>PMHC01000219.1:5257-14746 GCA_003156495.1 Acidobacteriaceae bacterium | reverse complement strand
GCAACATGCTCGGCGGCGAACAGAGCGGCCACATTGAAGCCGTCGGTTTCGAACTCTACACCTCCATGCTCGAAGCGGCGGTCAAGGAGATGAAGGGCGAAAGCGGCGAAGAGCGCGCCTCGACCCAGCTCAACCTCGGCATCGCGCTGCGCATCGACGAGAGCTTCGTCCCCGAAGAAAACCAGCGCCTGCGTCTCTACAAAAAAATCGCCGGCGCGCTCAGCGAAACCGCCATCAACGAACTCCGCTCCGAGATGGAAGACCGCTACGGCAAGCTGCCCGACGCCACCGTTTACCTGCTCGAAGCGGCGTTGCTGCGCCTGGAGTGCGAACGCATCGGCGTGGCGCAAATCGACCGCAAACGCGGCGAATTGCACATTCGCTTTACGGAAAAGGCCGCCGTCGATCCGGCGCGGCTAATGCAACTGGTCTCGCGCAACGCCAAGCGCGGCGCGCAGTTCACTCCGCAGGGCTTGCTCAAATTCCCGCTGGGCGCCACGCGCCCCGACGATGTGCTGCTTGAAATTCGCGAACTGCTCGAAGATCTCGCACCGGCCGCCGTCTAGCCAATCGCCGCCAGGGTATGATTTTTGCTGTCTATTAAATTGCGAGGTTCGATGAAACAATTTTTTCTCTTCGCCACAATGGGAGTTCTCATGTCGGCCGCCATCTCCGCTCACGCCGCTCCAGACTGGAAGCAGCAATTCGCACAACTCTCCGACGAATACTTCGATCAGCTCTACTTCCGCTACGCGCCCAGTAGCGCAACCGCGGCCGGCTTCCATCAGTACGACTCTCAGCTCGAAGATCTTTCGCGGCCGGCCATCGACGCCGAAATCGCCACGCTCCACGGCTTCGAGCGGCGCATCGAAGCGATTCATCCCGACAACTTGCCGGCGAATTTTGTTCCGCGCAGCGACCGCGAGATCGTGCTCGCGAATATCCGCTCCCAACTGCTCACTCTCGAAGTGATCCGCCCCTGGGAGAAGAACCCCGACGACTACTCGAGCACCTGCGCCAACGGCGCATTCATTTTGATGGAACGCAACTTCGCCCCCGCTAACGACCGACTGCGCGCGCTCATCGCCCGCGAAAAACAGATGCCTGCTCTCATCGCCGCCGCGCGCGTGAATCTTCAAAATCCGCCGCGGATATTCACCGAAATCGCCATCGAGCAGTTGCCCGACGACATCGGATTTTTCGAGCGCGACGTACCGCAGGCCTTCACCGGCGCCACCGATCCGGCGCTCAAAGCTGAGTTCGCCCAGAGCAACGCCGCCGTCGTCGCCGCGCTGAAAGATTATTTATCCTGGCTCAAATCCAATCTGCTCGCCCGCTCGAATGGCGACTTCCGCATCGGCGCCGACACCTACCAAAAGAAACTCGCCTACGACGAGATGGTCGATCTGCCTTTGCCCAGGCTGCTCGAAATCGGCTGGGCCGATCTGCGCAAAAATCAGGAACACTTCAAACAGGTCGCCGCCGAACTCGAGCCCGGCAAAGATCCCCACGCCGTGCTTGAAGAACTTGGCGCCAGTCACCCGGCGCCCGATCAGTTGATGAACACCTTTCGCGCCACCTTCGACTCGTTGATCGGTTTCATCCAGTCGCATCACATCGTCACCATCCCTTCGCAGGTACGACCGATTCTCGAAGAGACGCCGCCCTTCATGCGCGCCACCACCACGGCCAGCATGGATACGCCCGGCCCCTACGAAACCCGCGCCACCGAAGCCTATTTCAACGTCACGCTGCCCGACGCCTCCATGACGCCGGCAGAAGTCGAGGGTTACATGCACGGCTTCAACACCGGCACCGTGATTTCGACCGCCGTGCACGAAACCTATCCCGGCCACTACATTCAGTTCCTCTGGGTGCAGCAGGCGCCCAGCAAAGTGAGAAAGCTACTCGGCGCCAACACCAACGCCGAGGGTTGGGCCCACTATTGCGAGCAGATGATGCTCGACCAGGGCTACGGCCAGCCCGGAGCCCCCACGGACAGCTCTTCGTCCGCGGGGTCGGAGCCGGGCACCGGCGCGAAAGACGAGCGTCAGGCCAAGCTCATCCGCCTAGGTCAGCTACAGGACGCGCTGCTGCGCAACGCGCGCTTCATCGTCGGCATTGAGATGCACACCGGCAAAATGACCACGGCGCAGGCCGAGGAATTCTTCGAGAAGGAAGGTTATCAATCGAAGGAAAACGCCGTGGTCGAAACCAAGCGCGGCGCCGGAGACCCGACTTATCTTTACTACACGCTGGGTAAGCTCGAGATTATGAAGCTGCGCGAGGACGTGAAGAAAAAGCAGGGCGCGAACTTCTCGCTTGAAAAATTCCACGACGATTTTCTGCGCCAGGGTTTTCCGCCGATCAAGATCGTTCGCGAAGCGCTGCTGGGCGATGAGTCGCCAGCGCTATAGAAGGCGGAGTAGTCTTGGCACTGCGCCGTAAGCGGCAAATCAGTTGGGAAAGAGATCTTCGAGTGGAAGTCCGGCGCGATGGCGTTCGACCATCATCTGATAAGCGGTTTCAAGACTGCGGGTAAAAGCGGCGGTATCGTAGTAGGGCGCGGAGAGGCGGCTTTGGGCGAGCCGCTCTTTCACCTCGCGGCAACGGCCCGGGAGCCGAGCCATATCGACGGCAATCCGCTCATACTCTTCGGGCGTGGAGGCCACCAGATCGGACATGCCGGAGGCGCGCAGCAAGCTGGCGGCCATGCGGCCGGCATAGGTTTCACCCATCAGCGTAAGTACAGGCAGGCCGGCCCACAGCGCCGCGCTGGCCGTTGCACCGGCGTTAAAGGGCAGCGTGTCGAGGAACAGATCAGCTAGCCGCTGCCGGGCCATGTGCTGAGGCAGCAAAACGCGCTCGGCAAAGACCAGCCGCTCCGGCGCGATGCCATGGCGCGCAGCTTCACGGCGGAGATTGGCCATCGTATCGGGATGGCGCTCGGCGATCCAAAGAACGCTGCCCTCGACGCGCGCCAGAATACGCATCCAGAGAGCGAAGATCGAAGGCGAAAATTTGAAGCGGCTGTTGAAACAGCAATAGACAAAAGCCTCTTCGGGCAGATTCTCGGCGGCGCGGGTGGGGGTAGCCGAGGGCTGCTCGGAGCTGGAATCGCTGCACTGAAAACAATCGGGCATGTAAACGATCTTTTCCGAGTAATGGGGACGGTACTCGGGGGGTATCAGAGTGCGATCGGCAATCAGGTAATCGTAGTAATCGGCGCCCATCGATCCCGGATAGCCGAGATAGTCGATCTGAATCGGCGCGGTGCGACCGGCGAAGATACCTGTGCGGCAATCAAGAGTAAAGCCGTTGAGATCGACGGCAATGTCGAGCTCGAGGTCGCGAGCCATGCGCGTTACCTCGGCGTCGGAGAGTGGCCGCACATCGATAAAGCGATCCATGGCCGCGATAATGCGACGGCGCGTAGGATCGTCTGCCTCGCGTCCGAAAGAAAAGCCGATGATCTCGAAGCGGCGGCGATCATGCTGCTCAAAAAGATTGGCGGTAAGAAAGCCAATCGCATGACCGCGAAAGTCAGAGGAAAAATAACCCACGCGAATGCGCTGATGAGCGGAGCGAATCGCGAATGGAGCGTTGCCGATCGCAGATGGATATCGCTGGCTAGCGTGAATTTCTGCGACCTTGCGCTGCAAGGCTGCGGAAGCAACAATGGCCAGACCGTCGAAAGGCCGGCAGACGCGTTTGCCCTCCTGAATATGCTCGTTGAGAAGCCGCTCCTGCGCCTCGATATTCTCCCAATCGCAAAGTTGGCGGCGGGCAAAAAGCCTCATGCCTTCCACATACTCGAATTCGGGCTTGATCTCGAGCACACGGCTGAAGTCCCGTACAGCTTCGCGGCAGTTACCTGTTTCCAAATTGGCGTTGGCGCGATTGTTATAGGCGGCGGCATAGTCAGGAACAATGGCAATGGCGCGGTTGAGGCTATCGATGGACTCCGGATAGCGCTTGAGCATCGTCAGCGCCGCACCGCGGTTGCAGTAAGCAGCCGCATAATCCGGTTTAAGAAGAATCGCGCGGTCGTAGCTTTCAATCGCCGACTGAAATTGCTTGAGCTCCTGCAGCGCGTTGGCGCGTCCGTTATGCGCAATCGCCTGATCCGGATCGAGGGCGATGGCGCGGTCGAAGCTGGCTAGCGCCTCGTTAAAGCGTCTGAGATCGAAGAGCACCTCACCACGGTGCTGATACGCAATCATCATATCGGGACGCAGATCGATAGCCTGGCTGAAACTTTTCAGGGCTTCTTCAAGACGGCCCAGGTTCATCAAAATAGCGCCGCGGCTGTTACAGGCCGAGGCGTCGCATGGCAGGATTTTAAGCGAATGATCGATCAGCTCAAGAGCCTGCAAGGGCTCGCCCGCCTGCAGCACCACAAGACTCAGCAGATGCAGTGCGCCGGCGTGACTGGGATTCAGCCGCAAGATCCGCCGATACAATTCGGCGGCTTTGGCCAACTGGCCGTCCCGATGATTTGCCGTAGCCTTTTGCAGCAAAGCCGAAATCTTTTGTTGCATGGAACTCCCAGCGAATTGAGGCCGCTGCCTGGCTTGAGCAAACCGCATGAATTCCCCTCCATTTTTTACAAGCAATTTCAAGACCGATATCGAAGTGCGAATGCGCGAAATCCCGTTGTTTTTTTAAACAAGAGGCGAATCGCCGGCGGATTATCATGAGGCCGGACTAAGAATTGCCCCGGCAGAAGATTCATTCGACAAAAAAGCGCATGGCTTAGCACTTTTCAGCGCCGGAATTCTGTGTCATGCTGTGACGCATGGGAAACAAAGATAAAGGAAGAAAAGAAACCAAGAAGGCTCCCAAGCCGAAGCCGAAACCAGAACCCGGTCGCAAGCGCGAAATTTTTACGCCACCAGCGCCGACTAAGTAAACGGTTCTCCTGCGGGGAGTTCTTTCGACCATTCAATATGGCCGCGGGAGAGTTGTACGCAATCGATGAAGTGTTTCGCGCGGTCGATGCGGCGCCTCGCACAGATGGCGCGGTGCCGCATCGACCGCAGTACCGTACTCGCGGCCTACTTTACCGGATAGAAAAACTCACTCCGCGGCACTGCGGTGCGAGCACGAAGCTATTTTTTGCACCGGCTGAAGTGGCGGCACGCGCCACTGAAAAAAAATAAAGAGAACGCAGCAGCCATTCCCCACGCAATCCTGCCGTGCGATCTGGCTTTTATGCGCATTTCTCTCCACGAGGTAAAGTCGAACCGGGCTGTCTGGAGTGGGGGACTCGGGGGGAGACCAGCCTGACAATAAGCTGGCTTCTCCAGGCAGCGCAATTCGACCCACGTATTTTGATCTTGGCAATGAAAAGTTGTCAATTACTTTTATATCCAACATGTAATTGCCATACTTATTGAAAATTTACCGATTGCCGCTGGAGCGCCGCAAACAAAGCACCCACAAATCCCATTTGTCGCGCATCGCGGGACGGGCGTGTACTTCACTGGTTCACTCTCTGCGCAAACGACGCATAACAATGTTTGGAATTTGCTCCCTGGTGGCGTCACATGGAGAAAGGGAGCGGCCTGCACGCGCCAGGGAAAGCGGCGAGACCGTAGGATGCAGGCGAAAAATTCGCCGGGCAAAAAGCGAGGTATACAGATGGGCGTGACCGCAGTGTTGTACTTGATGCCGTTGACGCGGTCGATTTCTTTCCGACCCTACTTGGCGCGCGTGGGCGGAAAGCCGATCCTGGCGATGCTGGCCGAAGAAATTTTGCAGCACAGCGGGGTCGACCGGCTGATCGTGCAATATCACTACGAGCAGGAGCGGGAACTGCTGGAAGAAGCCGTAACGGGCACGAAAATCGAACTGCGCGCCACGCGGCGCTTCTCCGAATTGCGCGCGGCGGCCGAAATCGTCACCGAGGCCACGGGCGGCCAAATCGCGCTGCTGCAGTTGGGCTGCGCCTTTGCGCCGGCCGACCTGCTGCGGCGCATGTTGGAGCACCACCGCCAAAACGAAAACGGCTTCACACTGCTTCAGGGCGTCCCGGCGGGTTGCTCGATGATCGTCTTTGAAACGGCGGAACTGGCAAGTTTGATCAAGCTGGCCGACCGCTTCGAGTTTTCTGACGCCGAAAGCGCCATGCGCCGGCTGATGATGCTGGGAGATAAGGCACAGGGCAAGATCGCGCTGCAACTGCATTCGGCACCCTTTGATTTTTGCGCATCGTATGGGATTACACCGGCGAGTCTGCCCGCGCAGGTGGTCGAATCGTTGGAGGCCGAGTTCCGCTATCTGGAAAAGGCCGTGATTGCGGCCAAAAACGATGCCTACAATCCCGACTCGCCGGCGATTCTCTGTGCTCTCAAACAAATTCAGATCGAGCGCGAAACCCGAGCCTGCCAGTTGACGGCGCGCAGCGCACTCTCGCCCCAGAGCCGCGCGGCGCAAAAACCGCGCATTCTGTACCTGTCGCTGCCTTCGGCCTTCTCCGGAGCTGAACAGGCGCTCTGTTCGATGATCAAGTTTCTAGACCGCGAGCGCTTTGAGCCGCTGGCGATAACCGCGCGCGAGGGCACATTCGCCGAAAAGCTGCGCACGATCGGCGCGGAAACAATCTGTCCTGGCTGGGAAGTGCTTGAACCCAGCCTGGAAAACTTCTCCTACGCCCTCTCGCTTTATCAAAAATTGCAACCCTCGATTATCCATCTGAACAGCTGTGGCACGCTGCCATTTCTGTCGGCGGCGCTAGCGAGCGGAATCCCGGTGGTGCAGCATGTGCGCAACGCCAACCTGAACGGATTTCACGACGGCCTGGTGATGGCCAAAGCCATCATCGCGATCTCGGAGTTTTTAAAACGCGAAGCACTTCAGTTTCCCATACGCGAGGAACGCATCCGCGTGATCTACGACGAAGTTGACACCGAGTACGTAAACCCAGTGGGATTTTCGCGCGGCGCCTGCCGGCGGGAGTTCGGCCTCGGCGAGAGCGCCAAAATCGTGCTCATGGTGGCGCGCGTGGTGCCCAACAAACGCTATGACATGATGATCGACGCGGCGGCGCGCATCGCGCAGCACGTACCAGGCTTCAAGCTGGTGTTAAAGGGCGACATTTACGGCGACTCGACGCTGCACTACAAGCTGCAGAACCGAATTCACCTGTTGGGACTGGAAAACATCGTACGCTGGATCGATTTCGTTCCCGACATACGGAAATTGATGGTGGCCGCCGACGTGCTGGCGCTGTGCTCGGACCGCGAGGGGCTGGGCAGTTGCGTAGTTGAGGCAATGGCGATGGGCTTGCCGGTGATCGTTACCAATACCGGCGGCACGCACGAGATCGTCGACAATGGCGTGCGGGGCGGATATGTGGTGGCAGGCGGCGATTCGATGGCGCTGGCCCAACGGACGATTGAGTTACTGGCTGATCCGACGCTGCGTCGGAAACTGGGCCACGCCGGCCGCGAGTTCGTGCGCACGCATCTGGACGCAAGAATCTCGGCACAAGCAGTCATGGAGATCTACACGAAGGTTCTGCGCGAAGCGGCTACGGCATAAGCTCCGCGACAAAACGCAAACAGCTCTCCCCGGCCTCGCAATGCGGCGCCTCTGGTCGGCTTACTCCTCGATACGGTAGGTATATTCCTCAATCACGGGGTTGGTGAGAACCTCGCGAGCGATGCGCTCTACCATGGCCTTGGCGGCCTCGGCGGTCAGCCCGTCAGCCAGCGTCAGAGCAAAATACTTACCCTGCCGTACCGCGGCCACATCGGCGAAGCCGATCTTGTGGAGAGCATTGTGAATGGCTTGGCCCTGAGGATCGAGGACCGAGGTTTTTAGCGTGACATGAACATGCGCCTTCATTATTCTTCTGATTATAAAGTGACCGGCGGCGGAAGCGCAGCGGCCGAAATGATGAGAGCACGACGCGCGTTAGAGCAGCTCTTCCAAAGCGGTTTTTCTTTGGCGAATCGATTGCAGCCTGACGAGCTTTGGCGGGCGATTTTCCGCGCGCTGCCGCAAACTCATCCGGCGCCACTCAGTTCTTCTTCGAGCTGCTGCTTTTGATAAAGGCTGGCGTAGTAGCCGTTGCGCGCCAGCAACTCGTCGTGGGTTCCCAGTTCCACAATCCGGCCCTTGTTGAGCACGGCGATGCGGTCGGCGTTGCGCACCGTCGAAACGCGATGCGAGATCAAAATTGTTGTGGTCTCGGCCGTATAGGCGCGCAATCCGCTCAGAATGCGCTCTTCGGTATAGGTATCCACGCTGGCCAGCGCGTCATCCAAAATCAAAATGGCCGGCCGGCGCAGCAGCGCGCGCGCAATCGCCGAGCGTTGCTTCTGTCCGCCGGAAAGCGTCACGCCGCGCTCGCCCACCATGGTGTCAAAGCCCTGCGGAAACTCTTCGAACTCCTGGCGGATGTGCGCTGCCTCGGCGGCCGCGAGAAGTTCTTCTTTACCAGCCTGCGGCGCGCCGAAGGCCAGATTTTCGCCCAGCGTCTCGCTGAACAAAAAGGTTTCTTGCGGCACCATGCCGATCTGTCCGCGCAGCGTAGCCAGCGGATAGCTCCGAATCGGCTGCCCGTCGATGGTCAGCGTTCCCTCCGGCGCCTCGTAGAGCCGCGTAATCAGATTCACCAGCGTGGATTTTCCGCTGCCCGTCGGCCCCACGATCGCCAGACTCGACCGCGCCGGAATCCGCAGCGAAACATCGTGTAGCACCGGCGTCTCGCCGTAGCTAAAGTTCAAATTGCGGAATTCGATCTCGCCAGCGATCTTTGTCTCCGGAGCCAGCGTAGCGGCGCGATCGTCGATCTCTGGCCTGGCCTTGAGCAATTCATCAATGCGTTTAACCGAAGCCGTGCCGCGCTGAAAAATATTGATCACCCAGCCGATGGCGATGATCGGCCAGGTCAGCAGCATCATATAGGTATTGAAGGCGAAAAACTGGCCCACGGTAATGTGGTGCGCCAGCACCTGATGCCCGCCGGCCAGCAACGTGATAATCATCGATGCGCCGAGAATAAATTCCAGCGTCGGCCACAACATGCCCATCAACTGCACCAGCCGCAGCGCGCGGCCAATGTACTGCTGGTTGAGCTGCTCGAAGCGGCCGATCTCGGAGTCCTCGCGCGCGAAGGCCCGGATCACCCGCGCCCCGGAGTAATTTTCCTGCGCCTGCGCCGAAATGTCGGAGAAGCTGGCCTGGATGCGCTCGAAACGCTCGTGAATCTTGCGCCCCAGATACTGCACAAGGATGCTGGCCAGCGGCGTCGGCGCCAGCGCCACCAGCGTCAGATACGGGCTGATGCGCAGCATGAAAACCAGCGCGAAGACGCTCAGAAAAACCGTATTCGCGCTGTACATCAACCCCGGCCCCAACAACATGCGTACGGCGTTCAGGTCGTTGGTCATGCGCGCCATCAGGTCGCCGGTTCGGTAGCGCTGGTAAAAGCTCGCATCCTGCCGCTCCAGATTGCGGAACAGGTCGTTGCGCAGGTCG
>PMHC01000219.1:0-5160 GCA_003156495.1 Acidobacteriaceae bacterium | reverse complement strand
GCCCCGCACGTATCCCCAGCGGTAGCGGCGCATGTAAGACGAAAGCGGTGCCAGATCGCCAAGCATAGTTCCATTGTATGGTTTGATTGTCCAGATTACCCAGCTTCATCCGAATAGACTTTTCCGCGAAAGGCTAAGCCGAAGAAATCATCGTAATCGGCAGCCAGAAAAGCCCTCCTGTCCATTCTGTTAATGCGGTAGAGAGGATGCGGCATATTTAGCGGAATGGCATCTTTGAGTGTCAGTCTCGACTCAAGCTGCCGCAAAGCGCAAATATCCCGAGAGCCATGCGCACATCTCGCCGTTTGCGGTGCCCCCCGTGCTGCATCCCTAATCTCCGTAAAGTTTTTAACCAAGCGCGTACGCCCGCTACTGCCTCGAAAGTAAAAAAATCGCCGGAATGCAAAAACGGGATTAGAGAAGGACAATCATCCATTGATAAAATGATGGGCGGCACAATCCGCATGTTAAGCGTTGTGCAAATGCTCTCTTTCTTCACGGACAAATCAAGAGAGCCCAATGTCGGCAGATGTGTTATTTCTGAAGATAGCGACACTACTTTCTATAACTTATGCAAATACAGATGCAGCTTTTGGAGCAAGTTTCATGTACAGCGGGCGCAGGCTTTCAACCATTCATCTGACCGCGAAGAATGGTTCAAGATCGCATGGCCGTGCTCCTCTAAATAATCCCCTCAGCCGTATAACCTTATGCCGCGACACAATAAATGTGCTTATTCTTTCTTTCATCGCGTCGATAACAGATACCAGTCGCCTCTTTCGACTGCTGAGCACCAAGGCGAAACGCCAAAATGCATCGAAAGGACTTCCCCCATATGAATTACTGGCGCAATCTTAGTATTTCTCACAAACTCCGCTATGCCTTTGGCATTGTCTGTCTTTTGACGGCGATTCTCGGAACAGCCACGCTGATTGGCTTTCTTAACATCAAGTCCGTAGTGAACGATGTTGACCAGGTAACGATTCCCTCTATCAAAGCGATCTACAACATCCGGATCTCACTGTCGGATATTCGCCGCGCCGAAGGCTATCTGCTTTTTTGCCAAACCAGCGACTGCACTCAGTACTATTCCCAAAAGCGCTTGAGCGGTTTGGATGCTTACAACAAAAGCATTGAGCAATACGCCTCGCTGGTTTCCTATCCAGGAGAAAAAGAACTCTACGAAACGCTGCGCCAAAACGCCGGAGCCTATCTTGTGCTCGACAGCAAGGAACAGGAGTTATTCGCCGCGGGAAAGATCGATGAGGCAAAACAAGTGCTGGTCGGCCCGGAGATGTTTAAGGCCTATATCGACATGATGAAGGCCGCGGAAGACGATCTGAGCCTCAACCGGCGCGCCAGCGAAGAAAAAAGCGCGCATGCCGTGCATCTGATCAACACTCTTGTCTTTACGGCAGTCGTACTGGTTATTTTCACCGTCCTGCTCAGCGCGGTGATCGGCATCGTGCTAACCCATATCATCGTTCCTCCGCTGGTTAAGGCGACTGAAGCCCTTGAAGCCTTGGCGAACAAAGATTTGACGGCACATGTCGAAGCGGCCGGCAAGGATGAAGTAGGCAGGCTTTCGATCGCAATCAACATCAGCGTAGGGTCCATGCAGCACGTGCTCAAGGCGTTGGGCCACAGCGCCGACACGTTGTCAGCCGCGGCCGAGCAAATGAGCCAGCACGCCGAACAAACCAAATCCAACATGCACGCACAATCCAGCAAAACCGGGCAGATCGCCGCGGCTTCGCAGGAAATGACCTCGACCATCGGCGAAATCAGCCACAACGCCGAAAGCGCCGTTTCGGCCAGCCGCAGTTCCGCCGAGATGGCCCGTCAGGGCGGCGATGTCATGCATGCCGCCAGCGCCACCATGGAGCGGATTTCCATAGCCACCCAAACTGTCGCGCAGAAGATGGACACACTGGCGAAAAGCTCGACCGAGATAGGCAAAGTAGTAGACGTGATTCAGGAAATCAGCGAACAAACCAACCTGCTGGCACTTAATGCGGCGATCGAAGCGGCGCGCGCCGGAGAACATGGCCGCGGATTCGCCGTCGTCGCCGGCGAGGTTCGCCGCCTGGCCGAACGGACCAAGAACGCGACCAGTGAAATTTCCGGAACCATTCGCAATATTCAGACGGAAACGCATCAAACACTCGAAGTAATGGCGCATAGCCAGGAAGCGGTTCAATCCGGCATCAAAGAAACGGCCGAAGCCAGTTCCAGCCTGGAGTTGATCATCGGATCGGCAAACGAAGTCGAAGGACAGATTTCGCTGATCGCTACGGCGGCAACCGAGCAGACCGCCGCATCGCGCGAGATCGCCGAATCCGCGAGCTATCTATCGAATCTCGCCCAGCAAGGCTCGCAAGCTGCCGAAGATGCTGCTGCGGCCAGTCGCAACCTCTCCGAGTTGGCTGGCGAAATCGATAGCGTTATCTGCGAATTCCGCGTCGGCGAAGACAAAGACCAAATTGCATCACAGCAAAAGCACTCGGAAGTTAGTCACCTTCTTCTGCGAAACGCCGCATAGGGCCTGTTATGGCCTCTATTACGCAGACGGAGCAAGACTTCAAGCAATAACAAGCGGAGGTTCCTTATCCGCATATTTCACCCTTGTCGCTCTGTGCGCGTTATTTGCTTTGGCAGGCCGCTTCTAAAAGCTCAGCAATTGTTGTGGCCTGCCATGGCAGATAGTATCCGGTTTTTTTGAGGCGCGCATCAAGCGATGCGCGCACTACCTGCTCCCGCATCGCAAGTTCGAAAATCGACGCGTTGTAGGAGGGTAGCGCACTCACGTAATAATTTGAAGAGGCTATTCGATGGGCACGAATTGCAAAGCGAGACCGTAGATGTCGGGATGATCGACGATTTGTTCGCCAACTGCCCGCGTGAAGAGAGGTCCGACGGACAATGAGCATAATTGTTTGAATAAGAGCGCCGCGTTGAGCTTGACGCGTTCAATAAAATCTTCCAACAGAGCTTCAATGTAGGGCAAATCAACGGCCTTCACGATTTGGTGCAGCCTTGGGTGTATCAAGAGATGCAGTCCACATTCCGCATCTCGTATAACAAGCAGAATAATGTTTTTAACCGTCGGCAGTGGACAATCGACGGACTCGGGGATGTATTCCAATGCGCAGAAATTAGGTTGAGGTTCAGTTGGATAGAAATTGAATGTCTCCATTATTGATTCCTTCGCTGATACACAATCGAAAAACAAAATGAGAAATTCAGTTACATCGTGGCATGAATTCCACTCTTGCAAAAACAAGATCGTGCCCTTTTGACAGGACGCAAAAAATGAGGAGTTTCCTGGTCTTTTTGAGAATGACCCTACCAGGGGACTCCTCCCCAGATCTACGATATTTCCAACTATGAATGTCGTTGAAAGCAGATCATCCTGTATGGTCAATAACGCTCATTGCATGTATTACGAAAAATATGGACGGTAGTAACCTAATTTTGGCTGTTCGGTGAGAATGGTGTGAGTTCGCGTAATTACAGGCTCGGATAGAATCCGGGCATTGTTCCGTCCGAATAATTATCCGCATTGATTCTGCAGCGCCATACCTCCGCCAACCTGCCATTCGAATCGGAGAGGACAGCATGCCGACTTCACAGGTCTGAGGCGGTGTGAAACGGGAGAGTGGTGGCCAGAGACGGGATTGAACCGCCGACGCCGGCCTTTTCAGGGCCGCCTTCCAATCTGCTAAGCGGTTTAGAATCACCGTAAGTTATTGATGCACAAGGGAAAGTCTAGTCCGAGCTGTTGTGTCTTCCGGTGCCAAATGGTATGTTTTGGTACCCAAGATGTGTCCGCGCCTGTCTACGGGGTGAATCATACCCTCTGAATCGTAGTGACATTCCCGGTCACCGACCGCAAGGGCCCGGTGGCACCCACATTGGGATTTGGAAATGTCACCGGGACCGGGGCCACCCATCGCGGTAGGACGGGCTTAGGAACAGACTACGGAATATTCTTCTTTTCCACACTCCACTTCGGGTCTTTGCAGAGGGCGCAAGCGGCACCGGTGAAGACCGTGGCGGCTTCTTGGCTTCCCTTCAACTGCCAGTCCAGCCACGCCGAACCGTAACGTCCGTACTCGCCGGCGTTGGGGGCACGATAGATCGACCCCTCATAGTGCTGCGCTCCATCGCGAATGGCAATCATCACTGGAATATTGTTGATCTTGCTGTAGTCGTCCTTGGCATTTTCGAACTCGATGCCCTTGGTTCCCGTGACATAGAGAATGGGGCTATGAAGCTTTAGCAGGTGATCCTTGCTGAGGTTGGGCATGCTAAAGCCCTTGGGTGCCCCGGAAGGCGCAGGGGCTGCTGGTGCGGCGGGGACAGTCATCGGATGAATCAGGATGCCGCTGTTCCAGATGATCGTTGTCGTGATCCGCGGATCGGGCGAGGCCTCCAGTGCCTGCAAACCGCCGCAGCTCATTCCCATCACCGCAATTTTTTTCGTGTCGATCTTCTGATAGTAGGGGCTGTCTGGCCGGTCATTTTCCTTCACCGCCCAGTCGATACCATCGAAGAGCTGCGAGGCCGTGGTCGCCCCCTGCGCAGGCTCCAGATCAATCGTTGCCGCTGGCGGGCCGATGGCAACCACCAGATAGCCATGTGAAGCGATCTCACTCAACAGATTGCGAAACTCCGCGGCGCTATTGGCGCAGGCGCCGTTGCCCCAAGCCACGATCGGCAGCAGATTCGAGCCACCAAACGGGCTCAGATTACGCGGACGGAAGATCGTGTGCGTCTTCAGGCTCTCTTCCCCGCTCAGAACCGCCTTATACGCGCCGGTACCTCCATCGCCAACCGTCAACAGCAGTTCCAGTCGTCCCTTTGCCTCCGGCGTGTCTGTATCGAAGGCAATTGTACCGGTCACGTTTGCCTCAGCCTTTTGTGCCCGAGCGCAGAGCGAACCTCCACATAGCGCTGCGATCAAAAGCGCCTCTGCCCAACCCCATCCAGTTCTTGTCATCTTTCTTTCTCCTGTCTGTTTCTTCTCGTTTGCATCTTGCCAATCCAGTGGCGGGTCGCCCGGATCTCAGTTTGCTCTAAAATCTGGAAGCCCCATGTCTGGATTTTCAAAGATGGGATGAAAGGATGTAAGAGTATCCTTCTTTTCCATGTCTCACG
>PMHC01000006.1:14506-15218 GCA_003156495.1 Acidobacteriaceae bacterium | reverse complement strand
TTACACAAAGTTCGACACCGCATTCACTGCGTAGCCGCTACAGCGAAACGAGAGTAGCTGTACCTGGGAGGCACCATGCCAAGTGGCCCTTTCCGCAAGAAAAGCCACCTTGCACACCTTTTGCAAGGGCACGTTTACCATGGTTTCGCTCTAAAGACGCGCCCTTTGAAAAACATTCGGGGCTATGAATGCGAATGCCGCTGACTTGTGCGGAGATTCCTCAGGCTTACGCCATTGCGGCAAGGACAGCGTCGGCAAATTGCGTGGTGCCGGCCGTGCCGCCTACGTCGCGGGTGAGGGTTTTGCGCTCGGCATAAACGGAGTCGAGGGCCCGCTGCACCTTGTCAGCCGCGGCCTCCTCGTCAAGGTGGCGCAGCATCAGCACCGCGGATTGGAGCAGAGCAGTGGGGTTGGCCACGTCCTTGCCGGCAATGTCCGGGGCTGAGCCGTGTACAGCCTCGAAGATGGCGCAGTCATGGCCGAGGTTGGCGCCGGGAACCAGGCCCAGGCCGCCGACCAGCCCCGCGCAGAGGTCGCTGACAATGTCGCCGTAGAGGTTTTCAAGCAGCAACGTATCGTACTGGAAGGGATTCATCACCAGCTGCATGCAGGTGTTGTCGATGATGTGCTCGCCGTAGAAAATCTCCGGAAACCCCTCGGAAACCTGGCGGGCGCAGCGCAGAAACAGGCCATCGGAGAGCTTCATGATGTT
>PMHC01000006.1:14306-14432 GCA_003156495.1 Acidobacteriaceae bacterium | reverse complement strand
CGCCCTCGGTGTTTTCGCGGACAATGATCAGGTCGAGGCCGGGCCAGTGAGTGGCCATGCCAGGCAGATTCTTGATAGGACGGAAGTTTGCGAAGAGCTCGAATTTCTTGCGCAGGGTGACATTGA
>PMHC01000006.1:0-14212 GCA_003156495.1 Acidobacteriaceae bacterium | reverse complement strand
CCGATGCCGTCGCCGGGGATGAGGGTTACTTTATGGGTCATGAATTAGCTCCTAGCTTCTAGCCGCTCGCTTACCTCTGCAAAGTCAGTTTTGGACGGCGACGTGGCGCGGCTTTTGCCATTGGATCGCTACCTCCAAGGCTGGCCAAATGCATTGCGGCGAATCGCCGCTCCAGTGCCTGGAGGATCACACTGGGTTCACCTTCTGGCTCGTTGCCCGACTTTCCCAAAAACCATCCAGCGGCTTCAAGGGCGAGCGGATCATCGGGAGATTTTCTAAGCAATGCAATCAAAGGCGGGAAGGCCCGGACGTCTCCGCGTTTCGCTAACCCAGTGATTGCCTCGCACCGGACGTCTTCGTGCGGATCTCGAAGCGCCAAGGCCAGCGCCGCGCGGATTTCGGGTGAGTCTGTATCAAATAGCGTACCAACGGCAAATGTCGCCCAGTCTCGAACATCTTCGTCGCAATCAGTCATCAGGATGAGAAGTACGTCCAAGGCATCTTTTTCCTCAGGGAAGCAGCCACAGGCGAATGCGACGGCCTCTCTCAATTCAGGGTCGTTGCTCCCTGCATGTTCGACCAGGATCGGAACAGCACGCGGATCGCCAATATGTCCAAGGGCGTAAATTGCCGAATTGAGTGGAAGAACCTCGTTTTCTGAAGCAGCCAACTCTGAAACGGCGGAATAGGACTCTTGTGGATATTTATTTGATTGGTGCTCGACGGTCTTGCCGATTTGCGCAAGGACATCTGCACCGCGAGCACGCTTCAGTGGATTCTCGGATCGGCACCACTCGACTGCTCGTTGGAGCACTTTGCGTGATGCAATGTTCCGAAGCTCTCGGACCGCCTCCCAAGGGGCGTCGTCGTCATAGTCTCCCGCAAGCGCGCGATTGAGTAAGCTGTCGATGATCATGGGTTCATTCCGATTCACGTTCACTTTCGCGTTTTGCTTAACCGATTGCTGCCGAGCAGCCCTTCCAGCTCTTCTTTGAACTCGCGCACGTCTTTGAAGTCCCGGTAGACCGAGGCGAAACGGATGTAGGCGACTGTGTCCAGGCCTTTCAGGTGTTCCATGATCAGTTCGCCGATTTCGCTGGTGGTCCGCTCGCGCTCCGGCGCATCCATCAGGTAGGTCTCGGTTGCATCCACGATGGCTTCTAGCTTGCTGGCCGGGACGGGCCGTTTTTCGCAGGCGCGCAGCAAGCCGCTGAGCACCTTCTGGCGGTCGAAGCGCTCGCGGCGGCCGTCTTTCTTGACCACCATGTAGGGGATTTCATCAATGCGCTCGTAGGTGGTGAAGCGGCGATTGCAGCTTTCGCACTCGCGGCGGCGGCGGATGGAGTCGGCCTCCTTGCTCTCGCGCGAGTCGACCACACGGTCTTGCCCGAAGCCACAGTAGGGACACTTCATGCTGGGTTGATTCTAAACCAGTGGACAGTTGTCAGTGATCAGTGGTCAGTTGCCGGTTTGGACTTCAGAGCCATCGCCATGCATCGCCATCGGCTGGATTGCATCTACCAGAATGAAGGGGCTTCTGGCAGCCAATTGGAAGGGTGTAGCGTCAAGTCTTCCTGCTGAGCCGGCAGAAGAATCGGGAAAAAATTGGCAAAAAAAGTTGCGGAATTGTTCGTGGAGGTTTTGGCCGCCGCCGGTGTGGAGCGCATCTATGGCGTGGCGGGCGATTCGCTGAACGGCATCACGGATTCGATCAGGGTGCGGAACGGGATCGAGTGGGTGGGCGTCCGGCATGAGGAGACGGCAGCGTTTGCCGCCGGAGCGGAAGCGGCCCTGACCGGCAAGCTGGCGGTATGCGCCGGAAGCTGCGGGCCAGGCAATCTGCACCTGATCAACGGCCTCTACGATTGCCATCGCAGCCGCGTGCCGGTGCTGGCGATTGCGGCTCATATTCCGTCGCAGGAGATCGGCAGCGGCTACTTTCAGGAGACCCATCCGGAACTCTTGTTCAAGGAGTGCAGCCACTACTGCGAGCTGGTTTCTCATCCCTCGCAGATGCCGCGGATTCTTGAGATCGCGATCCAGACGGCCCTTGCGAAGAAGGGTGTCGCGGTCGTGGTCATTCCAGGCGACGTGGCTCTCTCCGATGCGGTGAATTCGGACAGGCGCGTTGCATTCACCTACGCACAGCCGAACGTAACGCCGCGCCAACAGGAACTGGACCTGCTGGCTGCGGAGCTCAATGGCGCGAAGAAAATCACCATTCTGGCCGGAGCCGGCTGTGCGGGCGCGCACGACGAACTGGTCGCGCTGGCCGGCAAGCTCCAGGCACCGATCGTTCACGCCATGCGCGGCAAGGAGTTCGTTGAATACGACAATCCGTATGACGTGGGCATGACCGGCCTGTTGGGATTCTCCTCGGGCTACCAGGCAATGATGAAATGCGACACGCTTTTGATGCTGGGAACGGATTTTCCGTATCAGCAGTTCTATCCAAAAGACGCGCGCATTGTGCAGATCGACATTCGCGAGGAGCAACTGGGCCGCCGCAGCCGCGTCGATCTGGGCGTTGTGGGCGGCGTTGCGGAAACGCTGCGTGCGCTGCTGCCGGCCATCAAGCAGAAGAAAAATCGCAGTCATCTGGATGCGTCGCTCGAGCACTATCGCGAGGCGCGCAAGGATCTGGATGCGCTGGCGACAGGCAAGCCGGGACAGCTTCCGATTCATCCCCAATACGTGGCCAAGGTGATCAACGATCTGGCTGCCGCGGATGCTGTCTTCACCGCGGACGTTGGGACTCCCGTGATTTGGGCGGCGCGGTATCTGACCATGAACGGGCGCAGGCGGCTGTTGAGCTCGTTCAATCATGGGTCGATGGCCAATGCTCTGCCGCAGGCTATTGGGGCGCAGATTTCGCATCCCGGACGGCAGGTGGTGACGCTTTCCGGCGATGGCGGCGTCTCCATGCTGATGGGCGACCTGCTGTCGCTGCGGCAATTGAATCTGCCCGTGAAGGTGGTGGTGTTCAACAACGGATCGCTGGGTTTTGTGGAGCTGGAAATGAAGGCGACGGGTTTTCTGAGCCATGCCACGGACCTCGTCAACCCCGACTTTGCAAAGATCGCGGAAGGAACGGGAATTCTCGGCATTCACGTCGATAATCCGGAAGAGGTTCGACCGGCGCTGGAGCGGGCGTTCGTACATCCCGGCCCCGCGCTGGTGGATATTGCGGTGAACCGACAGGAACTGGCCATGCCGCCTTCGCTCAAACTGGATCAGATCGTGGATTTCAACCTGTACATGATCAAGGCGATTTTGAACGGCCGTGGAGACGAGATCGTCGATCTGGCCCGCACCAACCTGTTCCGGTAGGGCTGGGCAGGTGGGTATGCCTGAGCCTGGCTAGCTCAAAAACTCCGCAATCGCCCCCACCACGGTCTGCTGCTCGTCCGGGCGAATCTCCGCGTAGATGGGCAGCGCCAGAACCTCGCGCGCGTGCTGCGGCTGGTCGTTGACGCCGCCCAGCAGGACGTACTCAAAGCTGATGCGCTCATGCGGCCGCAGAGGAATTTTGCGCACCGCTTCGACAATCGCCGCGATCGGCCATTTGCGGTTGATGGGCATCAGTTCGTCGCGAAGCGCGTCATTGGGCGCGTTCAGGCTGATGGCGAGCCGGGGACGCAGTTCATCCGGCTCCTGAGCGAAGCGCTCAAGCCCCGGTACAAAGCCCGCGGTCGAAACGGTCATTCGCTGCGGGCTGAGGCCCACCTCGCGCACCAGCAGAGCGACGGCGGCCATGAAGTTATCGTAATTGGCCAGCGGCTCGCCCATGCCCATGAAGACCAGGTTCACGCGGTCGCGGCCCACCTCGACCGCGTGGCGCGCGAGCACCGAAATCACCTGCCCGGCGATTTCCCCGGCGGTAAGATCGCGCTGCATGCCGAGCCGTGCGGTGAGGCAAAAGCCGCAATTCATTGCGCAGCCCACCTGCGAGGAGACGCAGATCGTCGCCCGCCGCCACTCGTGGTTTTCACTTTTGTCGCCCGCCTCGCCGCCGTCGCCCTCCGGCATCCAGACGCTCTCGACGGTAGTGGCCTCGCCGGGTCGGCACTCGATCAGGTAGCGCTCGGTGCCGTCCGCGGCCTGAAAAACCTGCGCAATGGTCGGCCGATCGATCCGCCAGCCCTCGGCGAGCAGTTTTTGGCGCAGCGCGGCGGGCAAAGTGGTTATTTCAGTGATTTCCGTAACCCCTTGGCGATAAATAGCTTCTGTAAATTGACGGGCGCGCCAGGCCGGTTCCCCAAGCCGCGAGAGAAACTCCGCCAGCGCCGCCGCATCCAATCCAAAGAGAGGCGAATTATCCGCATTTGCGGAAGCGATTGGGCCGGGAGTAACGACAGGAGTGACGGGTTGGGTGGTAGTTTTAGTCATTGCGGAGACCAGCTTTCAGCATCATAGCCCCTCGCGCAGCCCAGATTGGGGCGCGGGGCAGCAGCCGTTCCCACAACGTCCCGACAAACGCCGGAAAACGCCGAATCTTCCCCGTTGCCCTAAAATCAAAGATCTGGAGTTCAATGAACGCTGAGAGAAATCTTCGTCGCACCACATTGCCGAATGGCCTGATCGTACTGACCGAGCGTATGGATTATCTGCGTTCGGTGGCCATGGGGGTCTGGATCAAGTCGGGTTCGCGCTGCGAGCCGGCCGAGATCAACGGCATTTCGCATTTTGTCGAACACATGCTCTTCAAGGGCACGCGCTCGCGCACGGCGCTGCAGATTGCCCGCGAGATGGATTCGATCGGCGGCAACCTTGACGCCTTCACCAGCAAGGAAACGATCTGCTTCAGCGTCAAATCGCTGGCCGAACACGTGCCCATCGGGCTGGATATTCTCGCCGACATGGTGCTCCATCCGCTCTTCGCCGTGCCCGACATCGAGCGCGAGCGGGGCGTGATNNTCAAGATCGACGAGGACAATCCCGATGTGCTGATCAGCGAGATCTTCATGCAGAGCTTCTACAAAGGCCATCCGCTGGGCAAGCCGATCTTGGGCACCAAGGAAACAGTCAAAGGGCTGGGTCAGGAGCATCTGCTCGCCTACCACGGCGAACGCTTCCTTGCCGGCAACATGATTTTTTCCGCGGCCGGCGACCTGGACCACGAACAGTTCACCGCGGCGGTGGCGGAAAAATTCGGTTCGCTGGCCAGCGGCGAGGCTCCGGCGGAGCTTTCGGCCCCCGAGCCATGCGCACGCATTATTCTGCGCAACAAAAAATCGCTGGAGCAGGCGCAGATCTGCCTGGGCGTGCCCTCGCCGCCGATTACCGACGAGAGCCGCTTTGCGACGCTGATTTTGAGCACGATTTTGGGCGGAGGCATGAGTTCGCGGCTCTTCCAGACCATTCGCGAGGAGCGAGGGCTAGCCTACGCGGTCTACTCCGACCTGATGCCCTTCCGCGATACAGGTAGCTTCTGCGTCTATGCGGGAGCCGCGGCCTCAAAGGCGCTGCAGGTGGTGGAACTGATCCTGGCCGAGTTCCGCAACCTGAAGGAGAAGCCGGTCAGCGCCGAAGAGTTGACCCGCGCCAAGGATCAGGTCAGGGGCAATATTCTGCTCGGACTGGAAAGCTCGAACTCGCGCATGTCTAACCTGGCCCGCCAGGAGATGTACTTTCATCAGTTCTTCTCCTCCGACGAAATCATCGCCCGCATCGATCAGGTTGACGCCGAGCAGGTTCAAGCCATGGCGCAACGGCTCTTCAGGCCGGAAAGCATCGCCGCCACGCTGCTGGGCCGGCTGGACGGCATCAAGCTGAACCGGGCGAAGCTGGAGTGCTGAAAAAGCAGCTTCCAGCTTCTAGCCGTTAGCTGTTTGCTTTGATGCGCACATTTGGCAAAACTCACGTAAGTAGTTTTTTAGAACGATTACTCGGGGCGTGCTTCTAAAGTTTCGTACTGATAGATCGGGCTAGAAGCTAGGAGCTAAAAGCTAGAAGCTGTTTTCCGAGCGTTTCATTTCCCTTTCGCGTCTTAACGTTGTAGGATTTTGACGGACGGGCCGCCGGTTTGCGGCCTGCATGAGGCGATCGATTCCATGAAATGTACTGATCCGTTCCGCCGCCAGCGCACGCATCGTTCCCGCCGGACCAATGGCTTTACCCTGATGGAACTGCTGATCGTGATGGCCATCATCACCTGCATCATTCTGATCGCCGTACCTACTACGCGCAGCATCTTCAAGCACGCGCACGAAATGTCGGCGAAAAAATCGCTGCAGACGATTCAGCAGGCCGAGATCATGTATCAGGACACCTACACGGCCAACGGTTATGCCTGCAAACTCTCGGATCTAGGCGGCGACGCCTCCGCGGGAGCACCGACGCCCACGGCGGCGCAGATTTTGAAGCCTGACTTGGCCGGCGGCATTAAGGATGGCTATATTTTCACCGTCAGCCACTGCGCCAAGACGTCGGTCAACGGCGTCGATCGCGCCAACGCCTATGAGGTAACGGCGGTTCCCGAGGCCGTGGGCAAATCAGGCGACCGCGGCTACTGTCTCGACCAGTACGGAGACCTTAAATTCGACCCCACCGGCGGCGCCAACTGCACACAACCGGTGCAATGAGAAGCAATTTAATGCATACACGCAAAAGCATCTGGGCCCTTGCCGCGGCAGTCATCTTTTTTTTAGCGATTGGAGGCGGCGCGATTCGCGCGCACGGGCAGAGTTCGGCCGTTTCCGCGCACGAGTTGGCGCAGCGCGTTGACCAGCATTACAACCAGTTGCACTCGCTCAAGGCCGGATTTGTCGAGAGCTACGCCGGGCTGGGTGCGCGACGCACCGAGAGCGGCACGCTGCTGATCGCCAAACCGGGGCGCATGAAGTGGCAGTACAGTTCGCCAGCCGGAAAGATCTTTTTGCTCGACGGCAAATACGCCTGGTTCTACACCAAGGGCGGCGCGCAGGTGCAGCGCCTTCCCGCCAAAGAGCTTGACGACCTACGCTCACCGCTGCGTTTTTTGCTGGGCCACACGCAGTTGGAAAAAGAGCTGAACGGCTTGAAGCTGGTCGGCGCATCCAATGGCCAATTCACGCTCGCCGGTCAACCCAAGGGCCAGGAAAAACGCGTTACGCGAATGACGCTGACGGTTACGGCCGCCGGAACCATTACCGGAATCGAAGTGGAAGAGGCCGACGGCGCGATTACGCGCTTTGCATTTACCGGCGAGCAGCCCAATGCGCCGGTTCCGCCGCAAACCTTCGAGTTCACGCCGCCCAAAGGCGTGCCGGTTGTGGATGCGATGCCGCCCGTATAGGTTTGGCGAACAGGTGTCTCGAAGTATTGATTAACTTGCCCCCCCACCCTAGCCGCAAAGAACAAGAACGCGGCTAGAATGGGGCACGCATATTTCCACTGCACCATCGGTGAAAATGCTCTAAACCGCTGTCGCCATCTCTTGCAAAATTTTCTCGGCCGCTTCGGCCGGGTTGGCCGCCTGCGTAATCGGCCTGCCCACCACCAGAAAACTGGCGCCGGCGCGCAAGGCCTCGGCTGGAGTGGCAACACGCTTCTGGTCGCCGATTGCGCCGCCGGCGGGACGGATTCCTGGAACCACCAGAACACCTTCTGGACCGGCGAGCGAGCGTAGCGCAGCAACTTCTTTCGACGAGCAGACGAAGCCGCGCAAACCGGCTGCCAGCCCCATGCGGGCTAGTAGCTCCACCTGCGCGGCCGGCGTGCGTTCGGCTCCAACCGCGCTCAGTTGCGCCGCATCCATGCTGGTGAGCACGGTAACGGCCAGCAACTCCGGCGGATCGACCACGCCAGCCAGCGCCGCATGCGCGGCCGCGAGCATCGCCGGACCGCCCGAGGCGTGCAAGGTCATCATGCGCGCGCCCAGCGTTGTGGCCGAGCGCACCGCTCCGGCAACGGTGTTGGGAATGTCGTGAAATTTCAGATCGAGAAAAATCGAGTGGCCGCGCGCGGCCAGCGTTTCCACGATCGAAGGCCCGGCGGCGGTAAACAGCTCCAGCCCCACCTTGAACCACTGGCAGGAACCTTCCAACCGAGCCACCAGTTCCATGGCGGCCTGAGCATGGGGAGCATCGAGGGCAACGATCAGCCGTTTGCGCGCCTTGGCCATCCGGCAGTCGCCGGCAGATAAATTCGCATTCAATTCATTCGGTGCAGACATACATCTTGATCCTAATGGATCGCCGCCCGATTGCTCTTCGCGCTACGATAAAAGCAGTGGAGGCCTGATGCGACAGATGGTGGAAACGTGGCGGATGCGTGGTCTGGTTTTGGTTGTGGCGTGGCTTGCCGCCGCATCCAGTTGCGCCTGGGCGGCAGGCGCGCGCACCAACCCGATGAACTACGACCCGCAGGTGCGCGCCGGCTACGAGCATTTCTACAATCTCGACTTTCCCGGCGCCATCGAGCGCTTTCAAAAATTCCGCGTGGAGCATCCCACCGATCCGCAGGCGGCCACCTACGTGCTTGAAGCGCTGATCTTTCAGGAGCTTTACCGGCAAGATCTGCTCGATACGACTTTCTACGCCAACGACGGCTTTCTGACCGGCCATCACGCCACTGACGAGGACACGAACAAGCGCAACCTGATTTTCGCGCTGGCCGACGAAGCGGTGCACGAGGCCGACTGGCGCATTGCTAAAAATCCCAACGACGTGGACGCGCTCTTTGCCCGCGCCTGGGTGCGCGCGCTGCGCTGCGCATACGTGGCCATGGTGGAGCGGAGCTTTTCGACGGGCTTTCATCTGGCGATGAAGGCCAAAGACGATGCTGCTCGCGTTCTCCAGATCGATCCCAATTACGCCGACGCCAAGCTGGTCGTCGGCGTTTATGATTACGTGGTCGGCGCGCTGCCCTGGCCCTTCAAGATGATGATCGGCTTTGCCGGCATCACCGGCTCCAAATCGACGGGGTTGGCGATGCTGCGCGAGGCCGGCGAGCACGGCGTGATCACCAGCATGGAAGCGCGGACCGTGACCGCGCTATTTTTGCGCCGCGAGTCAAAGTACCCGCAAGCCATCCAGGTGGTTCGCGGTTTAAAAAACCAATATCCGCACGATTTTCTCATCTGCCTTGAGGAAGCCAATTTGCGCAAGGACGCCGGCGAGGGCATGGTTGCCGTGACCGCCTACCGGCAGATTCTGGCCGACAACGCACGACCGGGCTACTTTGCTTCGGCCAAGCTGGAACTGGCCGATTTCGGCCTTGGCGACGCACTGCGCGGCCAGCACCACTACGACGAAGCGGCTCAGGCCTACGAGCATGCCGCGGCTACTCGCGGTACCGGAACCGAGTTGAAGGTACGCACGCTGCTCGACGCCGGCCAATGCCGCGATCTGACCGGAGAACGGCCGCTGGCGCTGCGCGACTACCGCGCCGCCGTCGAAGCCGGCCCGAACACCTCGCGCGCCGATCAGGCTAGAAAATATCTGCGCAATCCCTACCACGGGAACTGAGGCGGCCCGGGCCGCAGACTCGCTTTGCGCCGGGAACCGCCGCGCTCCGGCTTGCGTATGATGAATTGAGTCGAGGAGATTTCTTATGGCTTTTTACTGTTCGCGCTGCGGAAGCGAATTGCCGATTAACGCCCGTTTTTGCGCAAGCTGCGGAGTCGCGGTTCCCGCCTCGCAGCCGATTCCCGGCCGTCGGCTTTTGCGTCCGCGCGAGGGCCGGCAGATCGGCGGAGTCTGCATCGCACTGGCAAAGGCCAACGGCTGGGACATGGCCGTCGTTCGGATTCTGACCATCATCGGCACGATTTGTTCGAGCGGATTGCTCGGTATCGCCTATCTCGCCGCCTGGATCGGCATTCCCGAAGAGCCGCCCGCAGCGCCAACGACTTGCCCTCCCGGAGTATGATTTTTGTTGATGAGCGATACGCTCCTTTCCGATAGCGCTCCGCTGGCTTACTCCGAAATAGGTTCGGGACTGCCGGTCGTTTTTCTGCATCCCACGCCGCTTGATCGCGAGTTCTGGCGCCCGCTGGCCAAAGAGTTGGCCGGCATCCGGGCGATTCTGCCCGATCTGCGCGGCCACGGCCTCTCGGCGCTGGGCGCGGGATTGCCCACGGGTGAATTCACGCCCGTCGCCGACGCGCCTGTACTCTCGATGGCGCAGTTGGCCGCCGATGTAGTGGCGTTGCTTGATCGTTTAAAACTGCCCAAAGCTGTTTTTGCCGGCTGCTCGATCGGCGGCTATGTGCTGCTGGAGATTTGGCGGCGCGCGCCGCAGCGCGTGATGGGGCTGGCCTTTGTCTGCTCCAAACCGCAGCCCGACGCCGAGGCCAATCAGGCCCGCCGCGCGGAAACCATTGCCCGCGCACGAACCGAGGGCGTCTCGGCACTCTTCGACGGCATGGCAAAAAGCCTGCCTGGAGCGACGGCGCTGCGTGAACATCCCGAAATCGTCGCCGAACTGCGCGCGCGCATGACGCTGACGCCCGAGGCGCTGATTGCCGTGCAGGCCGGCCTGGCCACGCGGCCAAACTCAGTTCCCACTATCGCCACCATCCGCGTGCCCGTGCTTGCCATTGCAGGCGCGGAAGATACCGGTTGCACGACGGCCGAGATTGAAGCCTTCCGCGCCGCGCCCGGCGGCTGCCAGTTTCACGTAGTGCCGGCGGCTGGCCACTTTGCCGCCTACGAGCAACCGCGCAAGGTAGCCGCACTGATGGCGCCCTGGCTGCGCGGCTTCGAGGCTTAAACTGGCACGATGCGGCGCTGCTAGAATTCGGCGCGAAGATTTTTTTAGGGAGAAACATTCCATGCGCAAACTTTCCAGCGTGAATTCCAGCCGTCGTAAATTTCTTTGCGCCGCACCGGCCGCCGCCGGCCTTGCCCTGGCCGACCTTTCCCTCTTCCCTGCTCCGGCCACCGCGCAGAACGAAAACGCCGCCGCCTTTCAGCTTTTCCGCGCGCAAGAGCTTCAGGCGGACTTGAAGGCGCTTGAAGCCGCGCCCGGAAACAAAAAGCTGGTAAACGGGAAAAACTATATAGCAGCGCTGACCGTCGAGAAGGCCAAAAGCGCCAAAGAGTTCGAGTGGCACGAAAGCGTCGACCACATCTTCCAGATTCTCGACGGCGCGACGGTCTACGAGTTAGGCGGCAAGCCGCAGAATCCCCGCCAGACCAAGCCCGGCGAGTGGCTGGCGCCGGCATCGGAAGGGGCGACAAGCCTCGCGCTCAACAAAGGCGACATCATCACGATTCCGCGCGGCACTCCGCACCGGCGCAGCACTGCGGGCAGCGTGACGTTTTTGCTGATTTCGCCGCAGGGGACGGCGGGCGCTTAGTTGCAACTACGCACTCCAGCAATGAATTTTCTCTAGATTTGTGACTAGATGATTTCGCTTCTTGGCTCAAGTGGTTCCCAGGTCTGAAAATCCAGACCTGGGGCACCCGCTATGAAACAAATTTAAGCGGTTACTAGCTTAGTTGCGGCTACGCACTTTGGAGAGCAACCGCAACATTTCCATGTAGAGCCAGACCAGCGTCACCATGATGCCGAAGGCCGCGTACCACTCCATATACTTGGGCGCGCCGGAGCGGACGCCCTGCTCGACGAAGTCGAAGTCAAGCACGAGATTGAGCGCGGCGATGGCGACGATGAACAGGCTGATGCCGATGCCGATCGGGCCCGAGCCATTCAGCGTAGCGAAGCGGAAGCCGAAGAAGCCCAAAATCATTTGCAAGAAGTAGAAGGCCATGATGCCGCCGGTAGCGGCGAAGACGCCAAGGCGGAATTTCTGCGTGGCGCGAATCATGCCGGATTTGTAGGCCAGCAGCAGAATGAAGAGCGTGCCGAAGGTCAGCCCCACGGCCTGGAAGGCGATGCCGGGAAAACGCATCTCAAAGAATGCCGACAGGCCGCCGAGCACCAGTCCCTCGAGCAACGCATAGATTGGCGCTGTCACCGGCGCCCATTCTTTTTTGAAGGTCGTAATCAGGGCGAATAGCAAGCCGCCGATCGAGCCGAGCAGCAGGGCCGGACCAGCCATGCTCAGATCGCGCGTGCCCATGAAAGAGCTCCAGGTCCAGGCCGCCGTGACCACCACGCAGAGCAGCAGAACGCCGGTCTTGTTCACCGTGCCGCTCAAGGTCATGCGCGCCGAGGCGTCGATCAGATTGCCGCCGTACTGGCTGCGCGCGAAATCGTTAAAAGTGTTCTGGCCGAGCGCAGGATTCGAGGTCCTCATCAATGCCATTTGTTCTCTCCGTAATGCCGAGCGGAATGGGGAATTGCCAGCCACAGAACGGGCCGGCCCGCTGCTTCTATTCTAGATCGACGTATTAGAACGCGCTCTGGTAGCGCTCGGCCGTTGCCATCAGCTTTTCGACTGCGTCTACGGGGCCGATTCCACCGCGCGCGCCCTGCTTGGTGCAGTTCATCGCCGCCGCCGCGCAGGCAAAATCAAGCTGCCGCTCAACCGGCCAGTTTTGCAGCAATCCAAAAATAAAACCGGCGTGGAAAATGTCTCCGGCGCCGGTGGTGTCAACGGCGGGAACGCGATAAGAGGCGCGGCGCCACAGCTGCCGCCCGTCCCAGGCTATTACGCCATCCTGGCCGAGAGTCGCGGCGGCCAGCCGGCAGTTGTAATGCTTATGCAGCCGTTTGAGCGCTTGCTCCAGATTCGTTTCGTTCATCATCCGGCAAGGAAAATCGCGGCTCACGATCGGATAATCGACGAGTTCGAGCAATTCGTTTATACCCTCGTAGGGCGCGTCAAGATCGGCGACGACGGGAAGGCCCGCCTCATGCGCCCATCGTGCGGCCTGCGTGGCGGCGGCGGTGTCGTGGCCGTCAACGAGCAGTGCGCGCGCGTTTGTGATCCACTCGCGATGCAGTTCTTCGGGCAGCAGAGTCATCAGCTCGTCGCGCCGGCACAAGACCGTGCGCTCGCCCTCGTCGACCAGAATCAGCGATTGCGGACTGACGCCGCCGGGAACCTGCACCAGCCGCGCATCGACGCCAGTGCGAGCGAAAGCCTCGCGATGCAGACGCGCCGCATCGTCGTCGCCCAGCTTGCCTACATAGCGCGCTTGCAACCCCCAGGTTTGGCAGGCGACCACGGCGCTTGCCGTCTGGCCGCCGGGCATAATGCTGGCCGAGCGGTATTCCATTTTGGAGCCGCGCGCCGGAAACTCCGGCAGCGGAATCAGCGTATCGGTGGCGTTCAATCCCACGCCGACCAAGTCAACTTTTTGCGGTTCCTCCTGCAAATCGAGCCCCTTTTGCGTCACTGGTCCATTGTAATGGCCCGATGCGAGCCGAAGCGTTTCGCGGCGCGCCGGCTGATGCGTTAGGCTCAAGATAATCTTTTAATTCTTGGACAAAATTTGTGACCGAGCCTCAATTTTCGCTATCGCGCCCCTTTCATTTCGCCCGCCCCGGCGGCGCGCTCTGCTGCAACGGCGTTTCGCTGGAAACGCTGGCGCGACGCCATGGAACGCCGCTCTACGTCTACTCGGCCGATCAGATCACCGAGCGGCTGAGCCTTTTTCAGAAAGCCTTTGCTGGGCGGAATCATCTGGTTTGCTACGCGGTTAAGGCCAACTCGGCGCTGGCGATTTTGCGCTTGCTGGCCGAACGCGGCGCGGGTTTCGACATTGTTTCAGGCGGCGAATTGGAACGCGTGCTGGCTGCCGCGCCCCAGGCCGTTGGTCGCGTGGTTTTTTCCGGCGTAGGCAAAACGGCGGCGGAAATCGACTTGGCACTGAGCTCCGGAATTCTGCAATTCAACGTGGAAAGCGAAGCCGAGTTGGCGCTACTAGCCGCGCGTGCGCGCAAGCTAAAAATTCGCGCGCCCTTTGCGCTGCGCGTCAATCCCGACGTTTCGGCCGACACGCATCCCTACATTTCCACCGGGCTGCGCGAGCACAAATTCGGCATCGAGATACGGCGCGCACTGGCGCTCTACAAAAGCGCGGCCGGCGACCGCTGGCTCAAGCCGCGCGGGCTGAGCCTTCACATCGGCTCGCAGATCCGCTNNCGGCCGCGCCCTTCGGCGAAGCCATCGAGCGGGCGAGCAAGCTGCTGCTGCGGCTACGACGCGAGGGCATTGAGATTGAATCCATCGACGCCGGCGGCGGACTGGGTATCGACTACCGCGGCGGCGCATTCGACGCCGCGACCAAGGTGAGCGAATACGCGGCGGCGATCGAAACGGCGCTCGGCGATTTCGACGGACAACTGCTGATCGAGCCCGGCCGCTTTATCGTGG
>PMHC01000051.1 GCA_003156495.1 Acidobacteriaceae bacterium | reverse complement strand
ACCGGCTGGCGGCTCATGAAACCGAAGACCAGCGCCTTCATGATCGAGGCTTGCGGTGCGGCCAACACTTGGCGCGGATCGCCGGGCACGGCTTCGCCGAACTGGAAGGTGTGCGCCAGCAGGACGATGGTGAGACCGGCGGTAACGGCAGCGGTAACGACACCGATGAATTTGACCTTTTCCTGCGCGGCGGGCGTGGAGCCGAGCCAATAGCCGGTCTTCAAATCAGTGATCGCCTGGCCGGAGACGCACAGAGCCGTGCAAACCATGCCAGCAATGGCCATCACGAAAAACATGCCTGTCGTTCCCGAGAGTCCGAAACTGACGAGCACCACCGCCGAGATAATGATAGTAAGCATGGTCATGCCGGAGGCCGNNATGGCCATCACGAAGAACATCCCCGTGTCTCCGGACAATCCAAAGCTCAGCAGCACCACTGCGGAGATGATGATCGTCAGCATGGTCATGCCGGAGGCCGGATTGTTGGCCGTAGTGGCGATAGCGTTGGCGGCCACCGAGGTAAAGAAGAAGGAGAAGACGAGCGTGAGCGCCAAACCGATAACGAGGGCAGCCCAGGAAACCTGAAAGCGACCGAAGAAGATCGCCAATGCCAGCGCGCTGATGACGACACCAAGCAGAATCGAGAAGATGGGAATGTCGCGATCGGTGCGATCGGTTTGCGGCGCTTCGCCGTGGCGGAAGGCGTGCAGCGCAATGCCGAATGAACCGGCAATCACGCGCAGCGACTTGAGCACGCCGACGATTCCCGCCGTAGCAATAGCGCCAACGCCGATGAAGCGCACGTAGTTGCGATAGATTTCCAGAGCCGACATCTGAGAGATTGGCGTCACGCCCGGATAGATTGCCGTGCTTATGTGGCTGCCGGTAAACCAGATCAGCGGCGTTAAAACGAAGTTGGAAAAGACGCCGCCGGCGCAGAAGACGATGGCGCTCGACAGACCCATCACATAGCCGAGTCCGAGGATAAAAGCAATGGCATCGAAACCGAAGACAGCGCGGCCGCGGTCGGCTAGCGTGTGAACCACCGGAATGAACTGGAAGTCGAGATACTCCTTCCAGACGTGAAAGGTGGTAACGAAGAAATCGTAGACGGCGGCGATACCGGTGGCTTCAAGCAGCAAGCGGGCCTGCGTGCCGCCTTTTTCTCCAGTGACGAGAACTTCGGTGATAGCCGTAGCCTCGGGGAAAGGCAATTGGCCGTGCATCTCGCGCACGAAGTAACGGCGTAGCGGAATCAGGAAAAGAACGCCGAGGCAGCCGCCAGCCAGACAGATGAAGATGGTCTGTGCCGGGTGCGGATCGAGATGCAGGATGTAGAGGGCCGGCAAAGTGAAAACCGCGCCGGCAACGACGCTGGCCGAAGCGCCGCCGATGCCAGTCGTGATGACATTTTCCAGTAGCGTGGAGCGACGCTTGTAGAGCCGCGCCAAGCCGATGGTGAGAATCGAGATGGGAATCGCGGCTTCCATGCCCTGGCCGACCTTTAGCGCCGAATAGGCCGAGGCGACGGAAAAGAGAGCGCAAAAAAGAACACCCCAGAGGATGGCGCGCGCGGTCGTTTCTGGAACGCGGGCATCGGTGGGCACAATCGGCCGATAGGATTCGCCAGAGCACAGCGGGCGATAGGCATTTTCAGGAAGGGATTTGTTTTCGTCTTCGCTCATCGAAAGAGGGTCTCCCTTCGCGGCACGCATGGATTCATGCCTGCGAAATCGGCAATTGCCAGTGTACATCGGTCGGCTAACAAGCGGGCATTGAGTGCACCGGAATGGCGTGAGGCGCTTGACGGTTCCAGGAAAAGCTCAACGATCTAGCGATCTCTAAGCGCAATCGAAGACATTTTCGTGCAAATCTACGTCACCGCGAATTGCCCGCGCTTGCCGCGCATCAGGCGATTTACGATCTTGTAGCGCCCGCCGGAATAAATGGACTGCACATGCTCGATCGGCGTACCGTTCTCAAGATAAGAAACGCGGGTAAACAGAAAGACCGGACTCTGCGGCGCAATCTCCAACAAGCGCGCCTCTTTGGCATTGGCCTTTCCCACTTCGACCACCTCGTCGGTCACCATCACCTGAATCCCGTACTGTTCCGCCAGTTCCTCGTAAAGCGATCCCTTCGGATCGAAGTTTTCCATCAGTCCAGGACAAAGCGTCACCGGCAAACAACTGCACTCGATTCCCATTGGCGCTGAATCGCCGTGCCGTACCCGGCGCAGACAAAAGACCTTATCCTCGCCGCTCAACCCCAGGGCCTTTCTCACCTCGTTGCTCGGCCGTTGCACGTCAAACGACAAAACTTTCGAACTTGGCTTCGCACCACGCGCGGCCGTCTCCTCGGTGAAGGAAAGTACCTGACGAAAATCCCGCTCCAGCTTGATGCCGGAAATGAACGTACCTTTGCCCTGACGGCTGTAGATCACGCCCTGTTCGCATAGCGCGCGCACCGCTTGGCGAACGGTCATCTGGCTAACGCCCATCCGCGCGGCGATCTGCTCGATTGACGGCAACGGACACCCCAGCTTGAAGCGCCCCTTTTGAATCTGGTTCAGCAGACGCTGCTGAATCTGGCGATAAAGCGGAATCACGCTTCTGCGGTCCAACGGCGATGCATGAGATTTCATTCTTTTGTCCGTCGGCATTTTTATCACACCTTAAGCAAATTCAATTCGACTCATCCGCATATAAACTAATCGCGCGCCCTGCGAATGCAACTCGCATTACGACGCAATCATCAACCCGAGTCCTGAACCGGAAGGCAGCAGCAGCCTTCCCTTCTCCACGCGCACACCGCGCCATGGATCGTTGGCCACAAGCAGATTTCCGTCCAGATCGGCGTAATCGACCAGCGGTGAAAGATGCGCTGCCGCCGTAATCGAACAGGAACTGGAAACCATGCAACCGAGCATCACCTTCATCTTCATTGCGCGCGCCGCTTCAATCCACCGGATCGACTCAAGAATGCCACCCGCCTTATCGAGCTTCACGTTGATTCCGTCGTAAGCCTCGGTTAATTTGGGAATCATCGTCAAATCGGTGCAAGCCTCATCGGCAAAAATCGGCAGATGAACCTTGCCGCGAACATATCGAGTCTCCTCCAGCATGTGCGCCGGCATCGGCTGCTCCACATATTCCACGCCCTGTGACTCGAGCCAGTTAATCTTGCGGATGGCCTCCTCCTTGTCCGTCCATCCCTCGTTGGCGTCCACGCGAATCGGCTTATTGGTCACGCTGCGCACCGCGGCAATCGTCTCCTCGTCGCTCTTCAGTCCCACCTTCACTTTCAGAATTGGAAAATCTTCCGCCTCGCGCGTCTTCTGGCGCGTGATCTCAGGTGTGTCGATGCCGATGGAAAAATCCGTGACCGGCGCATCAGCCGGGTCCAATCCGAATAGCCGGTAAAGCGGTAGATCGAGTTTTTTGCCCAGCCAATCGAAAACAGCGATATCGACGGCAGCCATAGCTGCGTGCTGCCCTTCGCCCAACGATTGCTTCGCGCGGGCAAGCAGTTTCCGATACTTCCATGGATCGCCGGTTTCAACCTCGTTGGCAATAGCCGCTATCGCTTGCGCTGCCGCCGCGGGAAATTCTTTGTAGCGAACAATCGGCGCGCCCTCACCGTATCCTGAAATACCGCCGCGCCTGTACTCCACCTGAACGGTGTCGCGGTATTCGCTCGATGACATCGTCGTCGTCCAAGTGTGGCGCAGCGCAAGCCGCTTCAATCCGGCGCGCACAGTACATACTTCCAAAGATGATTGAGAAGGCATAGCGAAAGCTCCAGGGGAAAGCACCGCGGCCGCGCCGGCAACTTTTAAACAGTCGCGCCGATTCATGGCTTCACTCTCCGCATCGCGACCAAAAGCTGTGTCCATGGCATGTCGTCAAGTCGGCTAATCTGCACTCCGGGATGGCCGTGCGTCGTGTCGTGAATAAATTTTCCGTCGCCCAAATACATCCCCGTATGCGTGATCTTGGTTGCGCCCGAACCAAAGAACAACAGATCGCCCGGTTGCAAATTCTTGCGCTCTACAGCAACGGCTCCGTCCCATGCTGCTTGCACATCGGCGTCACGCGGCATTTCGATCCCGCGCTGACGCTCCAGCATCTGCGTAAATCCGGAGCAGTCGAAACCGAAGCTGCTTACGCCGCCCCAGGTGTAAGTAACGCCAAGAAATTTGTGCGCTAAATCGAGCACAGCCTTGATGCTCAGCGGCGAAAACTCCGCACTGACGTCGCCGCGTTGCACCCAAGCCACGCGTCCATCGACAAGTTTAACCTGAAGCCATCGCTCGTCGACTTGCGTCGCGCCGGAAGTCGGTTCCAGCCGCGCTTCCCACGGCAGTTGCAGCAAAGGCGCGTGGCGCGCGACATTGGGCTCGCTATAGATATTGGCGCTCATCTCCGTAACACGAACCACTCTGCCCGCCGGAGCATACGCACCGCCATCGAGACCTCGCAGATCCGCCGCCGCAACCCATCCGGTGTACCCGTCGGCAGTGCGAATATTCGCCCATCCTGATGCGCTCTTTAAAAGAGCTACACCCGTGCCGTAGATCGCCTGCGAAACCACATCGCTCGAATCCGAGGCCTCGCGATACATATTCGCCACCGGCTTTGCCACCACCGCATCGGGCCGGGCTGCGGACTGCTGCGCATCGGCTGAAGCCGCAAATAACAGCAGCGCGCACAGCGCTTTATTCAAAAACATTCCAGCCTCCACATTATGCCTTGCAAAGTATAGCGGCCGCAGTTCGTAAAGGGATGGATGAATGGAGATCATCGCGTTGCGCCTTTACTGCTGCGAGTGTTTCTCAACCGCGCTACGATCCAAGCCCGATCCACGCGCCGCAAAGCCGGGAATCGATACCGGCAGACGGCCATGGATGGGAATTTCTCCGAATAGCGCCGCAGTCACTCCCGACGCGGAAACCGTGGTATTTGAGAAGGTACACAGATAGGTTTGAATGCCAGGAATCGAAGCTCCCGTATAAGGATTGCCGAAAGCGACCACGACAGTTTTGGTTCCCGCTATCTTAACGATTTCCGACAGTAACTGCATGGGCCCTGAATCGAGACTAACTGAGCCATCCGTGTGCCCCTTTGTTGTGCGCCTCGGATTGGGAACCGCTTCGGCCACGGCAATTACTTTCGTTGCGCCTTGCACTGCATTCAGTACGCTGGCCGAAATCGCGTTCGCGTTCGTGGCATCGATAAAAAACACCGATGCCTCCGGAGCGCGCTCGCTCAGTTCGGCGGCAAAGGCGCGAGCGCCGTCGCTACCGCCGGGGCGATCGGAAAAGATGACTGCAGCGATGCTCTGTTGCGCGCCGGTTGCGCGTGGCCTCTCCAGCGGAATCTGTTTGGTGACGTCGCTAACCAGAGTTACGGCGCGATCGGCCACGCTTTGAGCAAAAGCCATATTCTCTGGCCGCGCCACTTGCTTTTGCACTTCGGCAAGATCGACAAAACGGTTTTGGTTTAAGCCGACCGAGGCTTTCATGCGCAGTAGCTTCAGCACGCTCTCGTCGATTCGCACCTGCGAAATTTCGCCGCGCTTTACTGCTTCAAGCAGACCGCGATAAGCACCATCGAGATCACTCGGAATGATGATCATATCGCTGCCGGCCTTTACCGCCGCCACGGCCTCTGCGCTCGAAATCTCGGCATCCGTTCCCGAAAAGACGCTCATAAGTCCAGCCATGTCCAAAGCGTCGGTAACAACTACGCCGCTGAAGCCAAGTTGCCCTTTCAGCAAATCCGTAATCACAAGCGGAGAAACGCTGGCCGGACGATTAGGATCGGGATCGATCGCCGGAACAAGAAGATGACCAACCATCACCGAATCCACGCCGGCGGCAATAGCGTCGCGGAATGGAACCAACTCAACACTGCGCAGCCGCTCCATATTCGCCGTAACACGGGCCAGCGCTAGATGTGAATCCGAATCCGTATCCCCATGACCGGGAAAATGTTTGACCGTAGTGAGTAAACCGCCTTCATGCGCGCCTTCGATATAAGCCGTCGCCATTGCGCTCACCCGCGCCGGATCTTCGCCAAAAGAACGCGTGTCGATGATTGGATTAGCGGGATTGGAATTGACGTCCGCAACCGGGAACCAGTTCCAGTGCACACCGATAGCGCGCGATTCCAGCGCGGTAATGCGGCCGAAATTGCGCGCCAGTTCCGTATCTTGCGCCGCTCCGAAGGCCATGGCGGCGGGAAAAGCCGTCGCCCCGATGAGACGCATCGACAAGCCACGCTCGAAATCCGCGGCAATAATTAGCGGATATTTCGAGTCGCGTTGCAGACGGTTAGTGAGCGCTGCCGCTTCCAACGGTTCGCTTTCGATCAACAATGGGCCGTCGGTAGGAACCGTTACGCCGAAACCGCCGAGATGATATTTTTCGATTTCTTCATGCAGACGCACATACTCCGGACTGTTTTCGTTCATGAACTGGACCTTCGCCCAGACCATAACCATCTGCCCAACTTTTTCTTCAACCGTCATTGCGCGCAACGTTTCCGCGGCCCATTGTTCGCCCGCCGGATCAAGATGAACAGGCGGCGCGGCAATGCATGGCGATGCCACCGCCGCGGCCAGCAGCAACGAGCCGAACTTCAATCCCTTACGGTTAATCTGCACTTTCGATTCCTCCATATGCCCTGCGCCGCTCATAGCGCCATTAATAGAGTAGATACTTCGCACGCACGCTCTCGAAGTCATTGATCGCATCCTGCCAACCTTCGGCAACGCGGCGCGGATCCTGACCGATCTTTAGCGCATCGAGCGTAACTTTATTGCGTAGCAGTTCATCCAGATCGGCAATCTTGAATTTATCAAGATATAGATTATGAAGCGCGGAAGCAATCTCCAGCCCCAACTCCGGCGCGTCGAGCGCCTCGCGGTTGGTGACGACGAGATTTACACCGCCGCATTGTTGATTCGCATAGTTGGAGCTACTCGGCGTGAAGTTGACCGCGACAAAACGGATGCCATCGATCTGGCGCGCGTTAAGATATGCAGCTAGAGTTGCGGCGTCGATCCACGGCGCGCCCACTAACTCAAATGGCGTGTCAGTACCGCGGCCCACCGAGATATTCGCGCCCTCGATCATTCCAATACCGGGGTAAAGTTCAGCCTCAGTCAAATTACGCATATTCGGCGAAGGATCAATCCACACTCTACCAGTCGAATCAAACCAATCGCCGCGCATCCATCCAGCCATGGGAACAACTGTCAGTTTTGCGCCGATTGCCCGCTCGCTATTGAATAGCCGTGCTAGCTCGCCGATCGTCATTGCATGACGCACTGGAATTCGCCAGTAGCTAACATACGATTCGCTGCCCGCGTCGGTAATCTGCCCCTGCACGTACACGCCGCCAATCGGATTCGGCCGGTCGAGCACAACCATCTCTTTGCCTGCTTTGGCCGCCGCTTCAAGAAAATAACCTAGCGTGCTCTCGTAAGTGTAAAAGCGCACACCTATATCCTGAATGTCGTAGACGATTGCATCAACTCCAGCAAGTTGCCCGGCAGTCGGCCGGCGCTTGGCGTCCGTGTCGCCGTAGATGCTGTAGACCGGCGCGCCGGTAACCTCGTCGCGCGAGTCGCCGATCACCGTGGTATCCAGTTTGCCGGCAATACCATGCTCGGGACTAAAGATCGCAACCAGCTTTAGGCCAGGAGCGTGCGCAATCAGATCCGCCGTGCGCTTGCCATGCGCGTCATAGGCCGTTTGGTTAGTCACCAGTCCAATGCGCACCGGATGATCGACATTAGGACGGAGTTCACGGAAGCCGTGCGCTTCAAGCACGTCGATGCCAACCTTTACTTCGCCGCTACGCGCCGTCATCCGCCGTTCGGCCATCATCGACTCGTTGTAGCCGGTAATACGCGCCAGACGCAGTTTTTCGCTTTCACTCGCCGTTAGATCAAGCGCCTGCACCACGGCGCTGGCCACGCGCGTGCGCAGCGAAACAGCCGATCCCTCGCCCTTCGGATGCACGGCATTGGTTAAAAGGATGACATAGGTGTCGGTAACCGGGTCGATCCACAGCGAAGTACCCGTAAATCCGGTATGCCCGAAAGAACCTACAGGCAGTAACTCACCGCGATTGCTGGCAAATGGCGAATCAATGTCCCATCCCAATCCACGCAGGCTAGACGCTGTCGCCGGCTGCTGCGGCGTCGACATTTTTTCAATGGTCATCCGATGCAGAATTTTTTCGCCCGTCAGCAATTCCTGCGCAAACTTCGCCAGATCGTCGGCGGTTGAAAACAATCCGGCGTGACCTGCCACGCCGCCCATCCGCCGCGCCGTGGGATCGTGCACCGTGCCGCGCAGCAGATGGTCGAAGTNNCAACTGGCAGGCGGAAGAAATGTCGTGTCATTCATCTCCAACGGCGCGAAAACATGCGCGTGCGTGTATTCATTCAGTGACTGACCGGAGAGTTTTTCCACGATGAAAGCGAGCGTTTCAAGATTGATGTCGCTATAAAGGAAGCGCGCCCCAGGAGGATACGCAGGTCTAACTTCCATCGCCATCTTGTAGGCCGCCTCGCGGCCCTGCCAAGGGCGATTCAAATCCAGGTCAGGCGGCAGACCGGAAAAATGTGTAAGCAGTTCGCGAATCGTGATCTGTCCTTTTCCGTTTTGCGCGAATTCTGGCAGATACACGGCGACCGGATCGTTAAGCCGTATGCGCCCTTGCTCGATCAACTGCATGACGGCGGTCGTCGTCGCAATGCATTTGGTCAACGATGCCAAATCAAAGATCGTATCCACGGTCATCGGTTCGCGCTGGGGTTCGAGCGCACGCCAGCCGAAGGCTTTGCGGTAGACTACGCGGCCATTATGGCCGATAAGCACCACGCCGCCTGGAATCTGCCCACTGTCAACGGCCGACTGCATGATGGCATCGATGGCGGCAAAACCGCCACTTACGGAAGACGACGCTGCCGCAGCATGCGCAAGAATCCGGAGCGATCCAGATGCAAATAGCGTTAAAACGAGGGAGCAAACAAAAACGCGACGGCTGACCGCCATTAATAAAGAATTCAGCATAATTGACCTTCAATCGCTCACAGAAAACGATCATTTTTGTTGTACGCCTTGCCACGATACCGGTGACAACTCACGCACCGATCTTCGCTGTGCGAAGCGGCCAACAGTCGCGTGTCAAGTCATATAGATGACTGAATGACTTCAACCTATGCCAACCTTCGCCGAATGTCAATGCGCCGCCCGTCCCACGATAAGACGACCACATGGCTTACGCCCGAGACGCAGGGCAATCCAGAGAGACATTCTTGTCCTCGAATGGGCGCGAAATGCGTTCATTTGTAATGATGAAAGATTACTGCAATTGCCGGCATGAGGCCGTTTCAGCAGCAATAGAGACAGGTGGCAGACCTTTGAGAAAGCACCAGGAGGTTTAAACTTAGGTGTCAGTTTTAGAGCATTTTTACCCATTCTGTAGAGTGCCGAATGGTGCTGAAGGTTGCCGCTCACGGCTGTTCGCGTCAACTCGGCGATCTTGGGTTCTATACGCTATTGGTAAAAACGCTCTAGTCGCAGAGTATGGCACGCAGCATCTCGACGGTCATCACGTTTTCACGCAAAACAGCGTCGTTAAACTGATGGCCGGCCATCTTGCCGCTCAAAGCCAATTCGCGATGCAGCGCCACCAATTGCAGCGCGCCTTCAAATTGACGTGCTGGTGGCAAGCGGTTCTGACAGAATCGCGATCAACCGTGGACGAGATTTTGCGAGGAAGCAGCCAGCATGGCTCTGGCAATAGAAGGCAGCGGCAGCACCTTGTCGACCGCCCCCATTTTGATCGCTTCTTTGGGCATGCCAAAGACGACGCAACTCGCCTCGTCCTGCGCGATGGTATATGCTCCGACCTGCTTCATCTCCAACATACCGCGCGCGCCGTCGTCACCCATGCCGGTGAGGATGACGCCGACCGCATTTTGCCCGGCATAGCGGGCTGCGGAACGGAAAAGTACATCGACCGAAGGCCGGTGCCGGCAAACCAGCGGTCCATCCTTGATCTCGACGTAGTAGCGCGCGCCGCTGCGTTTAAGCAGCAGATGATGATTGCCGGGCGCGATCAAGGCGCGGCCGCGAATGACGCTGTCGTTGCTCTCGGCCTCTTTGACCGTGATATCGCACAAACCGTCGAGCCGGTTGGCGAAGGCGCGCGTAAACAGCTCGGGCATGTGTTGCACGATGACGATTCCAGGCGAGTCTGAGGGTAACGCTTCAAGCAGCGTCTTGAGCGCCTCGGTGCCGCCCGTGGATGCGCCAATAGCAACAATTTTCTCCGTTGTTTCAACCATCGCGCTCGTAGCTGGAGAAAGGACGGCATCGGCGGTCAGTTTGGGCTCGACGACATGACTGGGACCAAGCGTGCGCACACGCGCTTGAGCAGCGGCTTTAACTGCCTGGCATAACTCAATGCGCGAATCTTCTAGAAACTGTTTGGTACCGATTTTTGGTTTGGTGATAATCTCCACTGCCCCATATTCGAGAGCCTTGAGCGTGCTCTGCGCACCTTCATCAGCCAGACTGGAACAGATGACGACCGGAATCGGATGCTGGCTCATAATTTTCTTAAGAAAGGTGAGCCCGTCCATGCGCGGCATCTCGATGTCGAGCGTGATCACATCTGGAATCTGATCGCGGATACGCTCGGCGGCTACATAGGGATCGCCCGCCGTAGCCATCACCTCGATCTCTGGATCGGAGGAAAGGATGTCTGTGAGCGTCTGACGCACAACGGCCGAGTCGTCAACGACTAATACGCGGATCTTGTCCGTTTTCACGATAATTGCCTCCATATCTTTATCGGCACCGCCAGATGTGGTGAGCAGTTCCCGGTAACTTGTTTTTTCTGGCTGCACTTACGAATCGAGCCGCCGCAACAAAACCTCTCCGGTCCGAGTTTCAAACTGAATATGTACGCCTGAGATACCACCTAATTTGGAGGCAGCAATGGCTAAGCCTTCTTCTTCCAGCACGCGCAGAGCTGCTTCACAGTTCAATCTGCCAACCGTCGGCCGTCGGGATTCCTGGTCGCCAACAGGAAGGACATCTCCGCCGCCAAAAAGCTTGACCTGCACCTCGGTGCGCAAAGCCCCGAGCGCGTCCAGTTGCGACAACATATCGCGAATAGCGAAATCCACATAGCGGCAGCCCGCAGCCCGGTTTAGCTTGGCGGAGCGCTCTGCCGGATAACGCGGCAGCATCGGATGGCACAGCGCGCCAACGCCTAGCCGGGGCACGCGAAAGGTAACGCCCACGCAGGAACCCAGCACCGTACGCAGGACCATGGGCCGCGAAACCAGATGCGACTCTCCCGGCAAGACATAAATCTCCGGCAAGAGCTCGCATGACTCACGACGCATCGATTCTCCTATATAGAGCCGGAGCCACTTGCGTAAGCGGAAGATCCAGTTCGTGCAGCGTCTCGGAGTGACCGACAAACAAATACCCACCGGGAACAAGATAGTGAGTGAGCTTTCCTAAAATGCGCTGCTGTGTAGGCCGGTCGAAATAGATAAGTACATTGCGGCAGAAAACCGCGTCGACCTTTTCGGTCAAGCCGTAATTGCTTTCCATGAAATTGAGTCGGCGAAACTCGATCAGGCGGCGCAACTCAGGAACCACACGTACGCGGCTGGCGCCCGGCTCGCGACTGCGCATCAGGTACTTGAGCTTGAGCGCGGCCGGCACCGGCCGCACGATTTCACTGGGATAGATGCCCAGCGACGCTTTTTCCAGCACGGTTGTGGAAACGTCAGTGGCCAATACACGGAAGCTGAAACCGGCATGAGCGAATGCATACTCGTTCAGGATCATGGCCAGCGTATAGGGTTCCTCGCCGGTGGAACATCCGGCACTCCACACCAGTAGCGACCGCTTGCCGGCTGTCGAAGCAGTCAACGCCGGCAACACCTTCTCGACGAGAAAATCAAAATGTCGCGGTTCGCGAAAGAAGTCGGTCTTGTTGGTTGTCACTACATCGATCAGATGAACCAGCTCTTCTCTTAGGCCTTCGCCGGAAAATAGATAGTCGCAATACTCGCGATAGGAGTGAATCGCGAGATCTTTCAATCTTCGCCTGATTCGCCCCTCGAGCATTGTCTTCCTTTCGGAGCCGAGGTTGATCCCGGCTTCGTCGTAGACGAGCTCGCGGAGACGCGAATAGTCTCTGGACGAAATGAATTCTTCGCGGTCGTGCATGGCGGAAAAATGGGGCGGGATGGCCCGCCCCATGCCTTTCTTACGCGGCTGCCTCTANNGTGTCGCGCTTGCCCATGCCGCGAATAAAGTCGGTGCGGATATGGGCGCCGATGCGCGGCGCGGGTTCAATCTGCTCGGGTTCGAGATCGATCACCTCTTCCACCGAATCAGCCAGGGCGCCGATCACGATCGACTCGTTCTCGAGCACCACTTCGACAACTACGATGCAGGTGTTGCGCGTGTTTTCCGTTTTCGACATTCCGAAACATAGCCGGAAATCGACGACGGGAACCACGCTTCCCCGCAGGTTGATCACCCCGGCCATGAAATCGGGCGTGCGGGGGATGGCGGTAATGGGCGTGAGATCGAGCACTTCTCTCACCTTCGCCACATCCGTGGCAAAGACCTCGTTGCCGAGCTTGAAGGTGAGATACTGCCGCGTCTCCGTGATTTCGCAAACGCTCATGTGTCAACTCCTTTCCGTTTTTGAAGACTGGGGCGGATCTCCTTCTGGAAGACCCGCCCTCGCGGTCAGTAACGCTCGAATTCAGCGTCCACTTCGTCGTGCTTGTCGTTGAGCCGCAGGTTGACGCCGGCCTTCCCGGCAGCTTTCGCAGCCGGAGACGGCCCGTGGCCGTTGGGTCTAGCAGCCCTGGTTGGAGCCGCCGCTGCCTGCTTGGCCGGCTTGGCTGCCACGGGCCGCCGTCCATGAGCGCCATTCTCATCTCCCGTATGGAAGAAGGAGAGCGCGCCCACCAACTGTTCGGATTGGCCGGTCAGCTCCTCGGTTGTCGAAGCCATCTCCTCCGATGCCGANNTTCTGCTGGATCACCTGCTCCAGTTGCTGCAGAGCCTTGTTGATCTGCTCGGCACCGGTATCCTGCTCCTTGCTGGCTGAAGAGATCTCCTGCACCAGTTCGGCAGTACGCTGGATGTCGGGCACCAGCTTGTCCAGCATCTCGCCCGATTTCTCGCTGACCTTCAGCGTTGTGGCCGAGAGCTGGTTGATCTCCCCGGCCGCCTTCTGCGAGCGCTCGGCCAGCTTGCGGACTTCCGCGGCGACCACGGCAAATCCCTTGCCATGTTCGCCCGCGC
>PMHC01000118.1 GCA_003156495.1 Acidobacteriaceae bacterium | reverse complement strand
ACAAGGTCGATCCCTCGCAGCTTGGCAGTTTGGTGCGCGACAAGCTGGCGGACAAGACCGACAAAACAGTCTTTTTCCGCGCGGATGCCCGCGCTCAGTTCAAGGCGGTTGAGGATGCCGTCGACAGCGTGCGTACAGCCGGTGTCGATACGGTTAATTTGCTGACGCAGCAGCGCGAAAGCAAAGGCGCCGGCGCCGGCGGCGAGTAACGTCGCACCTGAATTGTCTTTTACTTACGATTATTATTAGGAAACGAGGAGCTTGAACCATGTCAATGTCTGTGGGAGGGCCGGGCGGCAACATGTCCGAGATCAACGTTACGCCCNNTGATCGACATTCTGCTGGTGCTTTTGATCATCTTCATGGTGATCGTGCCGGTGACGCCGAAGGGCTTAAATGCTCTGGTACCCCAGCCGCCGAAGAATCCGACTCAGAATAACGCATCGGATCGTACGATCGTGGTGCAGGTGCTTTATCGGCCCGGCGCTACTCCGGCGTACAAGATTAACGACACCGACGTGCTGCGCTCTGATCTGCTGCCCAAGCTGACCGAGGTTTACGCCAACCGCGCCGAGCGCATTATGTTCGTCAAGGGCGACGACAACGTGAATTTCTCATATATTGCCGACGTGATCGATATTGGCAAGTCCGCCAATGTGGACCATATCGGATTGATGACGCCCAGGATACAGGCCGGTCAGTAGTCGGGCGGTGGTGGCACAGGGTCTTCTCCGCGAGGAGATCGGCGCCGAAGCGTCGAAATGCCGGTCAATACGGAGCCGAAATATTTCTTCGGCTCCGGCATGTTAGGGTTTGCCAGATCGCTAGAATGTGAGCCTCAATTCCGGCGACTGGTGGGAGTACAATTTTTTCTACCCCTGGACTGCGGGATGTCCCGCTTGCAGCCAGTCGTTAGATTTTCCAGGCGTGGCCCGCAGACCGCAGCCTGAAGGAGAAGGATACGAACATGAATGGACCCGCACGTTTTTGGGCGCTCGCGGTGGTTCTAACCGGCATGGTGCTTTCCATGAGCGGGTGCAGGCAACTTCAAGCCCGCGACCAGTTGAACAAGGGCTGCGAGGCCTACAAAGCAGGCCACTACGACGAGGCGATCGAGCACTTCCAGAAGGCCACGCAACTCGATCCTTCCCTGCCTACGGCGAAGATTTATCTGGCTACGGCGCTGTCGCAAAATGTGGTGCCGGGCATCACGACGCCCGACAACATGAAGATGGCCAATCAGGCGATCGACATTTTCAAGCAGGTTCTGGCCACCAAGCCAAACGATGCGGGCAGTATGAAGCAGATTGCCGGCATCTATTTCAGCGTCAATCAAATGGATGATGCCAAGGCCTGGCAACTGAAGGTTCTCGCCGCCGATCCCAAGGACGCCGAGGCGGCCTACACCATCGGCGTGATCGATTGGAAGAAAGCGCACCAGAACAAACTGGCCGCGCTGCAATCGGCAGGACTCAACGACGACGGCAAGGGCAACACCAAGGCGCCGAAGAATATCATGCAGACACTGGCCAAGCAGAATGCGCCGCTGGTTGAAGAAGGCTTGAAGTATCTGCAAATAGCCGTCGACAACCGCGCCAACTACGACGACGCCATGCAGTATATAAACCTGATCTATCGCAACAAGGCCGATGTGGACTTCGGCAACGCTTCGGCGGTGAATGACGATCTGGCCAAAGCGCAGGACTGGACCAACAAGGCTATGGACATGCGCAAGCAGAACGAAGCCAAGAAGAACCAAGGTCCTGGCGGCATCACCATGGATTCAAGCGGTCAGATGCACTAAGTTCATGCGCCCGATTCGTTGCATTCGGTAATCGACGGCCTCTGCATTACGCGGAGGCCGTTTTTCTTTTGACGTCAATTGGTTGGAGCTTCCCACCCTCAGGGGCTAAAACCCACGTGGATTTTATGCGGTTAACGTACGGGCTAAAGCCCGTACCCTTCACTAAAACCCATACCCTTCAAAACAGCGAGCATGCCCGGGGCTGAAGCCTGCGTTGATTTTACTTACATTACGCGGGGGATAAATCTCCCGCCTCCCTCCGTTACGAGTCTTTCCGCTCGCCTCGGCGAGTAAATTCCCTGATTTATGGGCGTTTTTGCGGCACGACTCAAGTTGTGCCCTGACACGGTCGCTCTACACATATGGGCAAGATGCTCTAGCCGTCCACCGCGGCGGACGGTGAAGGTGGGGCCCCCGTATTTCCACTACACCATCGGTGAAAATGCTTTGACAGCAGCTCGCAACAAGCGATAAAAAAGCCCGCCAGTTGGCGGGCTTTTTTGTTTACCAGCAGATCGGCGGGAATTACTGCGCGCCCTGTTTGAGCAGTTGCTCGGCCAGATAATTGCGCACGTGAGCTTCGTCCTGCAGCATCTCGAAGTAGGCGGTTTGCAGCATTTGTTTCTGGCTATCGTGCAGCGTCTGGTGAATGGCCTGCCGCACGCGGGGATCGTTCAATTCGCGCTGTCCGGCCGGCTCGCGGGCGATCAGTTTGTAAATGACGAAGCCGGCGACCTTGTGGTTGGGGCCGGGGTCATAGATGGGCAACACGTCAGTAAACTGATCGGGTTTGAGTTTGCTGACGGCATCATAGACGGGCGGATCGGCGCGCAGTTGCGACTCGCGCGCAAAGCCCATATCACCGCCATTGGAAGCCGTATTAGTATCCTCGGAGAAGTTGGCGGCCAGCGTAGCGAAGTCATCGCCGCTTTCCAGGCGGTTGTGCAGCGTCTCGATCTTCTTTTTGGCATCGGCTTCGCTCGACGCCTTGTTGTTCTGCAAGTTGCCCGACTGCTGCGTGGGCGCGCTGGTAACGACGATCTGCGCCAGATGGTACTGCGGNNACTGCGGCTCGATCAGGTTGAAGTCGGCCTTGTGCGCCGCGTAGTAGCTGGCGATTTCGGCGTCAGTGATGTTGATCTTCGACTCGATCTCTTTGTTGATCAGTTTGGTCTCGGTCAACTGGCGACGAATGTCGCGCTTGAAGTCCTCCAGGGTCAGATTCCGCTGCTTGAGCAGATTGAGAAACTGATCTTGCGTATAGGGCGTCCTGAATTCGGTCAACTTGGCGTTGACGTCTTCGTCGCTGGCCGTCAGCCCCAGCTTGGCGGCGCGTTGCTGCAGAATCTCCTCCTGAATCATGTTGCGCAGCAGATTGAGGCGCAGAATGCCGGCCTCTTGTGGCGAAGGTTTTTGCGGATTGTCGCCCAGACGGATCTGGTAGTTGCGCTCCAGTTCTGCGCGCATAATCTCTTTGCCATTTACCGTAGCCACAACGTCGCCCGAGGGCGAACGATGGCAGCCCTGCACAGCGGAAAAAACAGCGCCGCCGAGGATCAAGACAGCGGCAAAACGACTACGCACGAGGAAATTCGTTGAGACGTACAAGCTGATCTCTCCTGTGGGGATTCGTAAAAGCCCCTGGCAATCAAGAATAAATCCAGAAACCGTCGAGGGGATAGTCCCGCAATGTTATTTCACTGTATTGGCCGCGGCCGGAGCGGGTGCGGCCGGCCGCGCGGATGGCGGTGGCTGAATGCCTTCGGCGCGTAGGGCGCGGTCGATTACGAGCCAAAGCTGCTCCTGCGGCACCAAGCCGGTAATCCGCTCGCCGTTTACAAAAAGAACCGGCGTGCCGTCGATGTTCAACTGCTTCCGGGCTTCTGTAGCGGCCGCTTCAACCTTCGTCGCATCCTGCTTGGAAATACAGGCGTCGAGGCGTTTTTCGTCCAGCTTGCCCAGCGCGCCCTCCTGCTTCGCGATGCGGTCCAGTGCGGCAAAGCTCTTGACGGGGTCGCGACTTTCGCCGGAGATCTCTTGTCCATGGGCATGAACGTAATCCACAAAGCTCCAGTAAATTTCGCTGTTTTGTTCCGCCAAACAGTTGGCGTCCACCGCCGCATGGAGCGCCCAGGGATGCATTTCGGTGAGCGGAACATCCTTATAGACGAACTTGACCAAGTTTTTGTAATGGTCCAGCGTGGCAGGAAAGATCGTTTCGTGCATGCGCGCGCAGTAGGGGCATTCCAGGTCGTCGAAGTTGACTACGGTCACCTTGGCGTTGGCGTTGCCGCGGATTGGCCGCCCCGCGATGGGGATGGCGTCGGCCGGGTTCTGGGTCAGATCCAAGGTGTCAAGATGGACGAGTTTGGTGTTGTCGGCCGAAATCAAAAATTCAACATTCATCGATTTGCCGCCGTGCATGAAAGTGAGTGGCAGCGTATCGTAGCCGGTGAACTGGCTCGGATGGCGGGCACCGATGCTCATCTCGTAATCTGGAGGCAGATTGAACTGCGAGCGCACCAGCACCTCGATGCGATGATTGAGCTGGGAAGAAGGCGGCGTACTTTGGGCTTTGCAACCCACGGCCAAGCTCACTACGAGCAGGCAGGCCAGGAAACGAAGGCGCATTAACGAGATCTCCTCTTTGGCAAGGATACTCTAGCGGCCGCATCGCCGCCCACGCGGGATATCTGTATCGAGATAGGATTCGTCGTCGTGTATGAGCGCGTAACCGGCCGCGGAAAAAAATGTAATGGCTGCGCGCCGCGTCATCGTCCAATTAGACAAACTCCCGAACAGCGCAATGAAATAATCTACAGGGCGGCGGCGTTCGCCTTTTTGAAAAGAGCCGGAGCGAGGCGGCAGCTTCCGGTAAAAACAAGATGTTGGAGTTTAGGTACATAGCATGAAGAATTCAATGGCCGGCGCTTCGAATTTCTCGCTCCCCATGGGCAATCATTCATTCGGGGTCACGCTATATCGGTTTTTTGCCGCGCATTGGCGAATCGTTTTAAGCGTCTGGCTGCTCTGCTGGGTGATGGCGACCTGGCTGCTGAGTTTGCGCTGGCAGCAGGTGAACGATCCGGCGCAGTTGCACTATGCCTGCTTCCTGATGGATCACGGCATGTCTCCGTATCGCGACCTGATCGAAATGAATATGCCGGGCACTTATCTGACGAACTGGACGGTGATGCATACGCTGGGCGGGGGATCGCTGGCGTGGCGGCTCTTCGATATCGGCCTGATGCTTGTGGCGGCGTGGGCGATGCNNGCGATGCTATCGATTGCGCGCCCACACGACTGGTTCGCGGGCGCGCTGGCGGCCACGATGCTGATCATGTTTCATGCGCGCGACGGCGCCATGCAACTGGGGCAGCGGGATCTGATTATCGCCATCATGCTGGTTTGCGCGCACGCCTTCCTGTTCCGCGCGCTGCGCTCCGGCTCGCTTTGGCCGATGATTGGCTTTGGCCTGACCGCGGGTTATGCGGCCACCATCAAACCCTTTCCCGCACCCTACATTCTGCTGCTTCTCGTGCTGGCCGCGCTGCGCTTTCGGCGTAGCGGCGGAGCCTGGATTCGAGCCACGCTATTGGGCGCGGGCGCAATGGCGATTCCCGGCGTCGTGGTTCTCGTGTTTCTGGTAGCCAAGCACTCGCTCGCGGATTTTCTGTGGGTGGTGCGGTGGACACTGCCCTACTATGCTCCGATTGATCGTTACGGATGGGGGTGGCTGTTTCATCGGATCAGTCCCTCGGTTTGGGGATTTGTCCTCATCGCCGCGCTGATCTTCGTCTTCGAGTGGAAGGCCAACGACTGGCGGCTGGCGCGCCGCGATGAAGACGCGCAGGCCGAAATCGAAGGCTGGGAGATGCGGATGCTTGCGCTTGGAATGTTTTTCGGCGCCGCATCCTACTTTGTCCAGGGCAAGGGAACGCCCTACCATCGCTATCCGTTTTTTGCATTTTTGTTTCTCTGGTCGATTCTCTATATCGTGCGCGCCTTGCGCCGGCAGGGAATCGAGCGCGTGTTGGCCGTTGCCGGCGTCGCATTCGGCCTGATTCTGACGCCCAGTTATGCTCGCGAGCTGCATCATGAGGACTGGAGCCCGCGCTACATTGATGCGCTGACCGCCGATCTGAATCATCTGGGCGGCCCGGCGCTCAGCGGCAAGGTGCAATGCATTACGACTTATCCGGACTGCCACACGGTGCTCTATCGCATGCGCCTGGTGCAATCGACGGGGCTGTTCTACGACTTTCTGATCTTCGGCCCGGAAGCGAATCCTTCCGTGCAGCATTGGCGCGCCGTCTTTCAGCGTCAACTGGAAGCTCATCCGCCCGATGTTTTCGTCGTGCATAGCGGGCTGTATCCGTACAACGACGGCTACGGTTACGCCAAATTGATGGAGTGGCCCGCCTTCGGCCGCTATTTCGAGCAGAACTACGTGCTCTATGCGGATCGCAGCTTTCCGCCCAACATCACGATGAATGACGACTATCGCATCTATGTCCGCAAAGGATTCGAAAGCGCCGCTGGCCGGTAAAGGCGCATTGCGGCGGCTTCCGGCCATGGTGTTGTTTCGACGCGAAGGTGAAAGGTTAGAGATAGAGCACTAGCGGAAGATGGAGTTGGTGCGCCGTATGTCGCCCACCGAGCCGAAGTCGGCGATTGTGAAGCTGTATAGCCACTGGGTTTCGTCGCGGCTGGTCGAGCCCACCGAACCCAACTGGAAGCGCCGGTAGCCCAGCGTCAGCCCGCAGCAATCCCAGTTGTAGGCCGCCTGGACGCCGCCATACTGCAATTCGTGCTGCACGTAGTTGTAGCCGCCATTGACGGCCATATTGAATCCACTTCCGCTCGGTTTGCCGACCTGTAAATAGGGTTGCACTTCCTGGCTTTTGAGCGCCGAGGATTCCCCTTTGTTGCTGCTACGCTCGTCCATGGCGTTCAGCAGCGCATGGCCGATGCCCAGCTTGGTCCGGCCAAAGCTGTAGTCGGTGTACAAATTGTTGGCGTTGAACTGGCCCATGACCGAGTCGTAGTCCAAGTCCCACTCCACCTGCAGGTTGTCGATGGCCTCGAAGCGCAGGCGCGAAACCAGGGGGGCAATATTGCGCGCGGAGGTCAGGAAGGTGATCGCGGTCAAATCCAGCGTGGAATCGTAAACGTTGCGCCGGTCGGAGATCACCGCGCCGCCGAAATCGGGATCAATGAAGTACTCCTGCGCGATGCGCCAACTGGCCCACTCGCGCGGTTTATCTTTGCAGGTCGCCACGGCGGGGGTGGGGGCATCTGGCTTGGCCCCGGCCGCTTTGGTTTCGGTCGCGTCGCAGGGCTTGTCCTCGGTGGGACGCAGGAAAAAACGCTGCGTCAGCGAGAAGCCGGCTTCGTTAACGTCGGTGGCGATGTCGGTGGTGTCGAAGAGCAACACGTTCCGCGCCTGCTTGCCGATTCCCACCACGTAGCGGTAATTCAACTCCGGCTCAATGACGTGCCGCAGCTCTCTGTGCCAGCGCGGAAGCATGAACTCCCGCTCGATCGCCGGCGGACGGATATCGACCGCCGCCTCGATATCCTGGCGGCCCAGCGGATCGTGGTGGACCGTTGGCGAGATGTTCGCGCCGGTTAAAGTCGGCGTCTGACTGGTGGTGTAGGCTGTTTCGCGCAGCGCCACTTCGGGAACGAAGCTCCAGCCTCCGGCCGAGAAGGGCAGGGAAAGATGCGGATAAAAATCTAACCGCCCGACGTTGCGGGAATGAAAATTTGGCGCGGAACGGCTCAAATACCCCAGCGACGATTGCAGCCCCAAGTAAAGCGGGGAGTCGCCCAGCGGCCGGTCGAGTACGTCGTAGCGCAGCATGGGCAGGTGCAGCAGGCGCACCTCGCTGCCGTTGGTGGTGCTGGCGAAGCTCTGGAAGCGGTCCAGCCAGCCCGAGGCGATCATGCCGTTGTGGTTGTGCGTCAGCGCCAAGTCGCTGGCCACCTGCGAACTGGTGGCTTGCGCGTAGTTGTCGTCGAAGACCAGACGGTAGGTGTAGCTGGACAGATACTCGATGGTGCCGCTGGCGCGGGTATCGCTGCCGAAATCCTTTCGCCCCTGCACCGAGATGTCTACGCCGCCCTGATCGACTTTCTCGACGTAGGCCGGAGTCGTCAACGTGGCCGCGATCTGTTCGCTGATTCCCCGGTCGAGCAGCCCATTCCAGCGCGCGTTCAGGTGGTCGAGTCCCAGACCCTTGTAGCGAAAGTCGCCGTTGGGCGCCCAGCCGCGCTTGCTGAAGTACTCCATGCCGACCACCATATCCATGCTGCGGCTGATGGCCC
>PMHC01000068.1 GCA_003156495.1 Acidobacteriaceae bacterium | reverse complement strand
GGCCGCTCTTCACCGGCTGGGCGTCGGTAGCCGAGTATCGCCATCATCGCGATTTTTCGGCCCTGGAAAATCTGCGCACCAATGCGCTGCTGACTTATGCGGGAACGCCGGGGCGCGTAACCGAAGTGCTGACCGGCGACGCCATGCAGGACTTGGCTACCACCACGCCGCAGCAAACCTGGTCTTCGGCCATGGTCATTGAGCCGCTGCTGCTTGGCCTGCTCGACCTGCACGTTAATGCCGCCAGCCGCACCGTTTCGCTGGCGCCGCATTTGCCCGCCGACTGGCCTGCGATGGCTGTTAAAAATATTCGCGTCGGCGACAAAACACTCGGCCTGCGCTTTGAGCAGAAGCCGAATTTGTTGCGCGTCATCGTCGAAGCTAACGCGACGCGCGGCGCAACGCTCGATCTGAGTCCGGCTTTCAGCTTGCATGCGCGCGTGCTGAGCGTAACGGCGGACGGCCGCAAACTAGCTTTTACGGCGGAGCGCAACGATCGGGATCAGCACATTCATCTGCGGCTCCCCATCAGCGGCGCACGGCAGCAGATTGTCATGCGCACCGAAGGCGATTTGCGCCTGGCTTATACAGAGGCGTTGCCGCAGTTGGGCGAGGCCAGCCGCGGCCTGCGCTTGATTAGCGAAAGCTGGAGCCGCGACGGCGTCGAAGGCCGGCTGCAATTTGCCGGGCTACCCGGCGGCCGCTACGAGGTCGCGCTTGTCGGCGCGCAAAATATCGAGCGCGTGGAAGGCGCTGAGTTACTCAAGCCCGCCGACGGCGCGGCTTCGCTGCGCGTGACGATTCCACAAACAACGTCGGCGTCGGTCGTTCTCGAACTCAAGAAAAGGAAGTGAACGCGGATGCGTAAATCTCTTTTGTTGGCCGTATTAGCTGTGGCCGCCGTTGTTCCCGCCTGGGGACAAAAACAGCAGAGCGCGCCCTGGTGGCAGCACGCCGTCTTTTATGAGATTTATCCGCGTAGCTTTGCCGATAGCAATCAGGACGGGCTCGGCGACCTGAAAGGCATTACCGCCAAGCTCGATTATTTGCATCAATTGGGCGTTGACGCGATCTGGATTTCGCCCTGCTATCCTTCGCCACAATACGACTTCGGCTACGACGTGGCCGATTACGAAAACATCGATCCGATGTACGGCACGCTGGCCGATTTTGACAAACTTGCGCGCGAGGCGCACCGGCGCGGCATTCGCGTCATCATGGATTTTGTTCTGAACCATACATCGAGCCAGCATCCGTGGTTTCTGCAATCGAAATCCTCGCGCTCGAATCCCAAACGCGATTGGTACATTTGGCGCGATGGCAAAGGAGCGGGGCAGCCGCCGAATAACTGGCAATCCGATTTTGGCGGCTCGGCCTGGAGCTTCGATGCCGCGACCAAGCAGTATTACTACCACTACTTCGAAGCGCAGCAGCCGGATTTGAACTGGCGCAATCCGGCCGTTGAAGCGGCGATGTTCGACGTGACGCGCTTTTGGCACAGGCACGGCGTTGACGGTTTCCGGCTCGACGCCGTCGATACGCTCTTTGAAGATCCGGCGCTGCGCGACAATCCTACATTGGCCGGCAAAAACGAGTTTGGCGATGCGGAGATGAAAAATCTTTACAACGACAAGCTCGAAGAAAATCACGCCGAGCTGCGCAAGCTCCGTCAGGTGACCGATGCCAACGGTCAGATTTTGATTGGCGAAACCTGGACCGATAGCATCGGTGAGCTGAAAACCTATTACGGCGCGCATGATGACGAAATTCAAATGCCGATGGACTTCATGTTCACCACGATCAACAAAATTTCCGTCTCTGAGTTTCGCCGCCAGATCGCGCTGGCCGAGTCGGCTGGCTGGCCGGTCTTCGTCATCGGCAATCACGATATGGCGCGCTCTTATACGCGCTACGGCGACGGCCAGCACAACGAGGCAATCGCCAAGCTGATGGCGGCGATGCAACTGACTTTGCGCGGTACACCGATTCTTTACTACGGCGAAGAAATTGGCATGGAGACGCACCAGCCCGAGCGCAAAGAAGATGTGAAAGACCCGCTGGGCGTCAGCGGTTGGCCGCAGCAGAAGGGGCGCGACGGCGAGCGCCGGCCCATGCAGTGGAGCGCGGCGGAAAACGCCGGCTTCACCCGTGGCACGCCTTGGCTTCCGGTCGATGCGGGATACAAAACGCATAACGCCGCCGTCGAAGATCGCGATCCGCAATCGATTTTGAGTTTCTACCGTAGCCTGCTCGCGCTGCGTCACACAAGCTTCGCGCTGCTTGATGGCGACTATCTTCCGCTTGATGAAAGCAACGCGCAGGTTCTTGCCTATGCACGCAAAAGCGCGAAAGAAAGCATCGTGGTCGTGCTGAACTTTTCCGCCGCGCCGCAGAGCTTTGCGCCGGATTGGAAAGCGCTCGGCGCCGACGCCGCGAAGACTGAAGTTCTGCTTTCTACCGTAGAAGGAACGTCGTCAATCAAGGACGGAAAAATTCAACTATCTCCGTTTTCGGTTTGCATCGCGCGGCTACATAAATAGCGCGCGGTTGGCGAAGAGTAACGCGCGAGATGCGCAAAGGGGTGAGTATGAAGAAGTGGCAGTGGTCAGTATGCGCGGCAGCCGGCGTTATTTGCGCTGGCGCGGCGCTTTCATGGGCGCAGGTGGTGCGTGTTGAAACCGCGCCTGACAAGGCGCTCAATCATATTGCGCCCAATCAGGCGCTGGGCGCGGGCGTCGATCGCATTTCGGTCGAGGCGATTAACAAAACGCTCACGCCCGAGGCGCTGGCGCAGACCGCGCCGAGCGGCTGGGGACCGATTACCTATCGCCAAAATACGGAACTTTCCATCGAGGCCTGGCATTGGAATCCCGCTGGCACGTGGAGCGATTCGCGCGGCCGCGGTTACTTCACAGGCTCTTCGGCATTGGGCGCGCCCATTGACTACTCCTTCGGTTACACGCTGCCTCGCCGCGGTTCGACGCGCAACGACGGCACCGGCAACTCGGGCTACTCGATGCTGACCGACGGCGACCTGCGCACCTTCTGGAAGAGCAATCCTTATCTGAGCAAGCGCTACACTGGCGAAGACGACACGCTGCATCCGCAGTGGATCTTGATCGACCTGAAGCGCAAAGAGAACATCAACGCACTGCGCATCGCCTGGGCCGAGCCTTACGCGCGTCGCTATCAGATTCAGTATTGGAATGGCGAAGATCCGATCGGCAAGCCCACGCAGGGCGTTTGGATCGCATTGCCTGACGGCGTGGTTAGCGCGGGCCGTGGCGGCACCGAGACGATCCACTTTTCCGGCGAGGCGTTGCCCATTCAATTTTTGCGCATCGTGATGAGCGAATCATCCAACACCTGCGATGCCGACGGTCCCTCTGATCCGCGTAACTGTCTCGGCTACGCGGTGCGCGAGCTCTACGTCGGCTCGCTGTCGGCCGATGGCGGCTTCCACGACGCGGTGCGCCACGTGGCCGATCAGGATCAGACGACGACTTACACTTCGTCGGTCGATCCCTGGCACGAGCCTTCGGGACTGCAAAATAAATTGCAGGCGCAGGTCGGCTTCGACAAATTTTATACAAGCGGCGTTACGCACGGGCTGCCCGCGATGATTCCCATCGCCATGGCCTATAACCAGCCCGAAGACGCGGTCGAAGAGTTGCGCTACCTTGAGGCGCGCCATTATCCGATCTCCTACGTCGAAATGGGCGAGGAGGTCGATGGCCAGTACATGCCGCCAGAAGATTACGCGGCGCTCTACATCCAATTTGCCCGTGCGCTGCACGCCTTCGATCCCAAGCTCAAATTGGGCGGCCCGGCTTTTCAAGGATCGAATGATGATATTCAGACCTGGGCCGATGCGCAGGGGCGCGTCTCATGGTTGCAGCGTTTTCTCGATTACCTCAAGCAGCACAACTCGCTCAATGAACTTTCTTTCTTCTCTTTCGAGCACTATCCGCTTGAGCCATGCAAGTTTTCGTGGGACGCGCTCTACGACGAGCCGCGGCTGGTCTCGCACATTCTGCAAGTGTGGAAGGCCGACGGTCTGCCCGAGGACATTCCCGTTTTCATCACGGAGTCGAATCTTTCCGCCGGCGCCAGCGAGGCTTATTTCAACAACTTCTCCGCGCTGTGGCTGGCCGATTATGTCGGCAGTTTCTTAAGCTCCGGCGGCGACGGATTGTACTTCTTCCACTATCTGCCGCTGAAAAGTTATCGCGGATGCAATAACTCGATGGGCAACTTCGGCATGTTCCGCGTCGATGCCAATTACAAAATCGCGCAGCCTCTGGCGCAGTTCTTCTCGAGCCAGATGCTGATCGGCGAATGGCTCCAGCCGGGCGGCGATCGGCACGCGATCTATCCGGCCAGCTCAACCTGGGACGATGGCGCCGGCCACTCGCTCGTCACCGCCTACGCCGCGCTGCGGCCCGACAAAAAGTGGTCGGTGCTGCTCGTCAATCGCGATCAGGAAAATGCTCACACGGTGCGCGTTGTCTTCCAAGCTGGCGAACACGGCGCCGAGCGCGGCTTCACCGGCGAGGTTGAGTCCTCGCTCTTTGGCAGCGGCCAGTATCAATGGCATGCCGAGGGCGTGCAGCCAATGTCGCATCCAGATTCGCCTGAAGAACAGGCCTACTCGGCGAAGTCCACCGAAGGCTATGCCTATCCTGACGGGCCGCTGGTGCGCAAAAATCTGCCGGCGGGCGAATTCAGCATTCCCGCCGCTTCAATCATGGTGTTGAAGGGATCAGTCCCCGACGGCCAATAAAAATCGTGGTGATCTTTCGATAAAAGAAAAGTGCCGATCGGATGATCCGATCGGCACTTTCTTTTATCGCGATTGCGCCACGCTTATTGCTGCTGCGCCAGAAAGCGATCGACCTCGTCGCGCGAGGCCATTGACGGTTGTGCGCCCGCTCGCGTAACGGAGATGGCCGCCGCCGCGGAGGCAAAGCGCGCGGCCTCGACTGGTTCCGAGCCAAGCATCAATGCTGCCGCGAATGCGCCATTGAAGGCGTCGCCGGCCGCCGTGCTGTCTACAGCTTTCACGTGGAAGGCCGGCAGATCGACGCGCTGGCTGCCGGGCGCGGTTAGCGAAAGACCATGTTCGCCGCGCTTGAGCACGATTCCGGTTAGTCCGCGCGCGAAGAGCGCCTTGTACTGCTCGTCTGGATTTTGCGCCGCCGCGTAGAAAGCGGCCTCTGTTTCGTTGGGCGTAAACCACGTGACGGCGCGCAGCAATTCATCGGGCAGTGCTTGCGCCGGCGCTGGATCGAGCATCAGCGGAATGGATTCGCGGCGGCAGATTTGCGCCAGGTAGCTGATCGTTTCCAGGGGAATTTCCAGCTGCGCCAGAACCAGACCGGCTTGGCGCAGCGCGTCGATCTGGCGGTCGATGTCTGCGGGCGCGATGCGCGCATTGGCGCCTGGCGCCACCACAATGCAATTTTCGCCTGCGTCTGAAACTTCAATCAGCGCCACGCCAGAGGCTTCGTCGATCGTATCGACGCCGGAGACGTCCACCCCCGCGTCTACCATGCTTTTGCGCAGCACCGCGCCAAATGCGTCGTTGCCGAGCTTGCCGATCATGCGCACGCCGCAGCCCAGCCGCGCCGCAGCCACTGCTTGATTGGCGCCCTTGCCGCCGGGATGAATGCGAAACTCCGAACCCAGCAGTGTTTCTCCAGAGCGGGGAATTCTGCCGACACGGCAAACTAGGTCGGCATTGATACTGCCAACCACGGCGATCGGCTTTTTAAATGTGCTTCCGTACATCGACACCTCGAGTAAATAGTCGCAGTGCAAAAACTTCTGCTTAGAACAGCGGGGAAAGTGCGACCAGCATCAGGCCGGCTATAAACAAAGCGAACATGGCGGCGACCAGCTTCTTGGCTAGCGCCGGTGCTCCGGAAAATTCGCGCCACACAAAAACTCCCCAAAAGGCCGAGACCATGGTTGCGCCTTGGCCGATTGAATACGAAGTCGCCGGGCCAACAATCGCCGTGCGCGAGGCCACAAAATTCAGCATCGAGCCCGTGCACCAGATCAGGCCGCCTAGAATTCCCCATAAATGCCAAATGCACGGCGCGGCAAAATATTCCTTCATCGCCACCGGCTGGTCGCCGTCGAGCGGCCGCCGCATCAGCCAGGCATTCACGGGAATCGTACTCAGAAAAACGCCGATGGTGAAAATCAGCGTGCTGGCGTAGGGGCTCAGCGCTGCCTCCCCGCTCATCGAGCGGGAGACGAAGGGATAAAACATGCCCATTAGCAGGCCGGCGAAAATGCTCAAAATCAGCCCGCGGCGGCTGCGGGCGCCCTGCCCGCCTTCACGTACGCCATAGGCCGATGCGTCGCACACAATCGCCGCCACCACCAGCAGGATTCCGCCAAACAGCATCAGCGGATTGCCGCGCGGCGCAATGCAATAGCTCGATACGGCCCCAACCACCAGCGCCAACCCGATGCCGACCGGAAATGCGACGGCCAGGCCCGAGAGGTTGATGGCGGCCACCAGCACCAGATTGGCGATGTTGAAGGTGATGCCGCCTAAAATGGCTAGGCCGATATGGCTCCAGTCGGCTTGGCTTAAATTCGCCAGTAGCGGAACTCCGGCCGAACCGTGGCTGCCGAGCGTGAATCCCCAGGCCAGAGCCGCCAGCACCAGCCCCACCGCGTAGTCCCAGTAAAAAAGCTGAAAGCGGAATTTCGGGCACAGCTTGAGGGTGTTGGCCCACGATCCCCAGCAAATCATGGTGATGATCGTGAACAAAAGCGCAATGGCGTAGGTCTCTGGTTGATACATCGACAGACCTTCTTTCTTTGTTCGTGCGGTTAAAGAGCGCCGCATTTCAGCGCGGTTTGGCTCCTGAATTTACCGAAATAAAAGGTTTCAAAATCTCGTGAATGAGACTAGACTAGCCTTCATGTTCTGTCAAGGTCGCCGTTTGGCGGAGGCTTGCAGATAGATGTTAAACGAGAGCGGCCGGGCGCCGTTTCCCGCCCGAGCGGCTCTGAAATCGGCGGGAAGAAGATACGTCTTTTGAGGTTTTGCACTAGACTGGTTAAAGTCATCAAAGCCAAGAAGATTTGTGTATGTACTACGCGCGCGGACGCGGAGGAACGGAGGCGTTCTTCTGCCCGAGTGTAAGCGTTTGTGAGCTATCGATTATGGCGAACATGAAGCAAATCGCAAAGCTGGCCGGCGTTTCGCTGGGCACCGTTTCGCATGTGCTGAATGGCACGGCGCGCGTACGCGAGCCGTTGCGCAAGCGCGTGCTGGAGGTGGTGCAAGCCTCTGGCTATCAGCCCAGCCAGTTGGCGCGCGGCCTGCGCCGCGACAAAACCAACATGATCGCCATGATCATTCCCGACATCATGAATCCTTTTTTCCCCAGCGTGGTGCGGGGAGCGGAAGATCTTGCTTTCGCCAATGGCTACCGCATGATTCTCTGCAACACGGATAACGATCACGCCAAGGAAATTGTGCAGTTGCAGTCGCTACGCTCGTATTTTCCCGCCGGCCTGATCGTCATTTCCTCGAACTTCAGCGACTTGACCGCGCAGGCCAAGTCCTACCGCGAAAATGGCGCCGCGGTTGTTTGCATCGATCGTCTGCCGCCGAATTGGGATGGCGATACGGTGACCATCGACAACGTAGACGGCGCGCGCAAAGCCACACGATTTTTGATCGAGCAGGGGCATAAAGCGATCGCCATGATTGCCGGTCCGCAGCTTTTAACCAATGCGCAGGACCGGCTGGAAGGCTATCGCCGGGCCATGCAGGAAGCGGGCCTGCTCATACTGCCAGGCTTGGTGCAAGAGGCGAGCTTCGATCATGCGGGCGGTTATACGAAGACCAAAATGCTGTTGCGTCTGCTGCCCCGACCGACGGCGATTTTCGCTTCGAATGACATGATCGCCATGGGCGCGTTGCGCGCGATTCGCGAGGCGGGGCTGCGCTGCCCCGAAGACATCTCTCTGATTGGCTTTGACGGCCTCGATTTGACCGAGATGATCACGCCGCAATTAACCTCGGTTTATCAGTCGCCCTACCAGCTTGGGGCGACGGCCGCCCGCATCGTGCTCGATCGCGTAGTCGATCGGGAGAGCTCGCCGCGGCACGTGGTTCTGGGAACGGAACTGAGGATTCGGGAGTCGGTGGCGCGGCCGCCGGCGTGTGCGGCCAACCGCCCATCTCGTTGAATATAAACCCAATACATCCGAAGCGTTTTCTGGCTCGCGCTTGAATCGCGCTGCGCGCTTATCTCGCACAAAAGACACATTATAGTTTTTTTCTAAAAATAGTATTGCTTTTTCATGAAAAAAACATTGACAATTGAATCGTTTCAACCGATATTAATTCGCTGAGGCACTTTGTTCGTTTTCGGAGGATACATGAATTCGCAGTGGCGAAATTGTTGCGATCGAAGCCGGTCGTTTTTTCTTTGTCTATTTGCCGCGCTAGTTGTTCTGTTTGCGTCGGGCGTATATGGGCAGGGTTATTTTGGGTCTGTCAGCGGCACGTTAGCCGACAAAACAGGCGCCGCCATTGCTGGCGCCAAAGTGACGCTGCTCGATCAGGATAAGGGTTATCGCTTCACGGGCATTTCTGACGAAACGGGCCGGTATCTGTTCCGCTCCGTGGCGCCGGGACTCTACACGGTCATTGCCGAGGCTCCTGGCTTTGAAAAAAGCATGCGCACGGGCATCCGTTTAAATGTCACGCAAAACTCGACGGCCAATTTGACCATGACGGTCGCCAGCTCGACCGAATCTGTCGTGGTCAATTCGCAAGCGCAACTTCTCGACATACAAGACGCCACTGGAGGACTGGTGGTGAATCGCAACTTCATCGATAGTCTGCCGCTGGTCGATCGCTACGTGATGGATCTGGCCATGCTTACGCCCGGCGTTACCGAAGCCGATAACCAGAGTCCGGTAAGTGGCACGGGCACGAACTTTGTCTCCAACGGCAGCCGCAACTCGACCGCCGACGTGTTGATGGATGGCGTCACCGTAACCAACATGGAACCGAATGGCGGCGTAACCCAGGTTACTTACATGCCCTCTTCGGAGTCCGTCGAGGAATTCCGTGTTGAGCAATCGAACTTTTCGGCAGAATACGGATTTTCTGGTGCTTCGGTGGTGAACCTAGTCACCCGTTCGGGATCTAATGAATTCCACGGCGGCGTCTACGACTATATTCGCAACAAGATTACAGACTCCAATACTTGGTTTAACAATTACAACGGCATTGCGTTACCCCCCGTGCACCGCAATAACTATGGCGGCACCTTCGGCGGCCCCATTTGGCGTAACAAGACCTTTTTCTTTGTGGATTATTCAGGCACACGGTCCAGTACGGCCTATACCTATGAAGCCGGCGTTCCCACCACGGAGGAGCGCACCAGCGGCGACTTTGGCGCGGTTTGCACCACCCAGGGCGGCAGCTTTGATTCCAATGGCCAGTGCTCCGTTGCGTCTGGCCAAATCTGGGATCCTTACACCGGAACTTATGGAACCTACACGGACCCCAACAGCAATAGCACGACCGGCGCCGTACGCAGCGCATATATTCCTTACAACAAGATTGGCGATTATGCCAGCCCAGGCAACTCGAAGTTGACAGGCACAGGCTACGAGTTAGGCACAGGCAAGGGAAACCTGATCGATCCTGTCGCCAAAAAAATGATGAACCTGTATCCCACGCCAACCGCTAGCATGGCTTCGCCCACGATCTATTACAACTGGACCAGCTCAGGCGCGAATCATACGGTAAACGATCAATTTGACATTAAGATCGATCACCGCTTTAACCAGAAAAACCTGTTGAGCGCCAAGTATTCGCAGGAATCGGACAGCACGGAAGGTTATAACTGCTACAACAGTTATATTGACCCATGCGGAGGCGGACCCAATCACAGCCATGCACATCTGTTTTCGTTGAATGACGTGCATACATTCAGCCCGACTATGCTGCTGACTACCGTTTTCGGCTTCACCAGAGGCAGCGAGCGCATCAGCGCCTACAATGGCGATGGCGGCGTTACCGATCCCCTTTCCTCGCTGGGATTTCCTTCTTACCTGAATTCGAATGGCTTTATGGGCGTGCCGGCGATCTATCTTAGTGAGAACTATTACACGGCATCGAATAGTTTGACTGCTGGCAATAATCCCTATGGCAACTACAAGGAAGGCCAGAGCACCGCGCAACTGTCAATCTCTTTGGACAAGGTCCACGGCAACTTCGATACTAAGTTCGGCTTCGAGGGTCGCCAGCATCAAATGAACTATATCCAAACCAACGCGCCGAATGGAGACTTTACCTTCTCGCGAACGGGCACTTCGGCATGCCCAGCCGCTATGACTTACTGCGGTGGCGACGCCATGGCCAGCTTCATGATGGGAAATATGAGCTATGCCACATACGAAATTCAGGATCAGCCGGCCACGGAAGATCATCAGTTTGCCGGATATGGGCAAGAAAACTGGAAAGTCAACCGCAACTTAACAATTAACGTTGGCTTGCGCTACGACATTACGCTCCCTCGCTCCGAGCGCTTTAACCGGCAAAATTGGTTCGATCCCACGGCAACCCTGCCACTTACCATCTCTGGCATGGGAACGCTCTATGGCGGCGAGGTATTCGCCAGTTCCAAGCAGCGGCATATCGTCAACACGGATTGGCACGACATACAGCCGCGCTTTGGCATCGCCTACCAAATCAATTCAAAAACGGTCGCGCGCGGCGGCTATGGCATTTACTATTCGCAGTCCCGCGCCGGCGTCAATGGCGTTGCTCCTTACGGAGCGCAGGGATATAACCAGTGGACCTCGGCTATTACGACATACCAGGACGACGGCGCTACACCTTATTTGCACCTGAGCAATCCCTTCCCCAGTGGATTGACTAAGCCTAGCGGAAATACCCTGGGATTGATGAACGATGTAGGTACGAGCGCTACAGGTCCGTTCCGCTCGATGACCAATACTCCCTACGAGCAAAGCTGGAGCTTAGGCATCGAACGCCAGGTTCCATGGAATATCTTCCTCAGCGCAACTTATAACGGAAAGAAAGGTACGCATCTGTATTTTTCCGGCGCTAACTGGATCAATCACCTGGGTTCCGGGGTAGAGTCGTATTCCTCTTCGCAAATGGCCGATCTTACCAACATGGTTAGCAACCCGTTCTATGGCACGATTACGGATAGCAATAGCGCCCTGTCGTCTTCGACCATTGAGGCTTATCTGCTTGACCTGCCTTATCCGCAGTTTCCGGGGGGCGTTTCCACCGAGGCTTGGCCGGTGGCTAACTCCATCTATCATGGATTGCAGTTAGAGGCCGAAAAGCGGTACTCGAATGGGATGCAGTTCCTGGTTTCTTATGTCTGGTCGAAGTCAATCGATAATGCTTCGGTGGGCGACGACAATACAACCTGGCTGGGCGGCGCGACGAGCCTGCAGAACCCCAATAACCTCAAGGCGGAACGGAGTTTGTCGAGCTTTGACATCCCTTCGGTTTTCCAGCTTAGCTATCTTTACGAGCTGCCTATCGGCCGGGGCAAGGCGTTATTCAATCACATGCCGGAGTGGCTTGATGCGATTGTGGGTGAATGGCAGACCAACGGCATCTGGCGCGTATCGAGCGGCCGGCCGCTCTGCTTTACCACCAGCGACGGCACGGCTATTCCCAGCTACGGCACGCAGCGGCCGAACATTACAGGCAAGCTGCGGCGCGCAGGCGGCAAGGATTCAGACTGGATTAATGGTTACTTTGCCAATGCTTCCTCCGTGCTGTCGCTCCCTGATTCGTATACGCTGGGCAACATGCCGCGTACTACGGCCATGGTGCGCACGCCGTTGGGTTTCAGCTCGAACCTTTCCATGCAAAAAATATTTATGCTGGATTCTCTGCACAAAGGGCTGCGGGCAGAAATGCGCTTGGAGGCGGAAAACGCGCTGAACCATCCGGTCTTTGGCGATCCTGACGTATCGCTAGATGATTCGAGTTTCGGCGAGATAACTTCCACCGCCAACAATCCGCGGCAGGTTCAACTTAGCGTCAAAATTAAATTCTAGCCATGTAACAAAGTAGTCAAAAGTAGCGCCGGACTGATTGCTCTTATTGATCATAAGGCGCTACTTTTATGCCCTTCCTGGCTGGGGCGTCGCGAGTTTTCCGCCGGCGCGCCTTCCCTCCTGTTCGATCGCAATTCCACCTGAACGAAATACTGCGCAGAAAAAAATAACGGAGAAGGAGAGTACGGCGATGACTTTCATTGAGAAAGCAGCTAAGAAACTGTGCGCCGTTGGCCTGCTGCTGTGGTGTGCAATAGCGGCGGCGGGCGCGCAAACGGCCTATATTCGCGTTAATCAGGCAGGCTACGAAGTTGGCCAGACGGCGCGCGCCTATCTGATGACCACGACGCAACCTACCGGCGCAAAATTCAGCGTGATCGCTCAGGATGGAACGGTTCATAAGTCGAAGATCGGCGGCCTGGTGGGAAGCTGGGCGCACAGCATCGATACAAGTTACAACGTCTATGCGCTGGACTTCACGGTTCCGGCCGGCATTTATACCATCGCCGTCACGGGTTCGGTCTCGGCGACTTCGCCGCGTTTTGCCGTCGATACGCCCGACGTTCTTTATTCGGGATTGCTGTTGAATACCTTGTTTTATTACCAGACCGAACGCGACGGGTCGGATTACGTCCATAACGCATTGCGCAGCGCGCCGGGGCACTTGAAAGACGAGCACGCCACGCGCTACGCGACGCCGCCGCTCGACGACGACGATTATATCGACAACGTTCCGCCTGCCGGGCCGCTGGTCAAGTCGGGAATGAAAGAGATCGACGCTTCCGGCGGATGGTGGGATGCGGGCGATTATCAAAAATACGTTTCCAACAGCAGTTATGTAACGGCGCTGATGGAGATCGGCGTGCGCGATTTTCCCGCGCAGATGGGCTCCGACGCGCTGCTCTATCCGGCCGCGCCGCCGGTCGCGGCTTCTTATGCGGGAAGCAGCGGACGCGGCGCGCCGAAGTCGACCGATTTTACCAAGGAAGCAAAATTCGGCGTCGACTGGTTGCTGAAGATGTGGGACAGCACGACCAAGACGCTTTCCTATCAGGTGGACAACAGTCAGGAGTGGGATTATTACGGCTCCGGCGATATTGCTTCGACCGCTGGTAACTGCGGCGGCAGTTACAGCTCGCCTTACTGCCTGATTACCGAATATGATATCTGGACCCTGCCACAGGCGGCCGATAACTATCTGCAGGATGGTGACACCAAGGCTTGCAATCCGTTAACGACAGGCTTTGTCTGCAACCGCCCGGTTTTTACAACGCTGCCGGCCGATACCAAGATGAGCCCGAATCTTGCGGGGCGTTTGGCAGCGGATTTCGCTCTCTGCGCGCAATTGAATTTGGTCAGCGATCCTAAACGCGCCAATCGCTGCCTGGTGAATGCCGAGACGATCTATGCGCTGGCCGATCTCAGCTTCAGTGATCCGGCGCCTTCGCCGGGCAGCGGCAGTTGCTCCGATTGCCTGCTGACCAGCATGCCGGCCAATGCTGAAACCTCGTGGGATGACGATATGGAACTGGGCGCGACGGAGCTTTACTTCGCGCTCACGGCCGCACAAAATGCCGGCGCGGCCTCCACCGGTCTGACGCAGAGCGATCCGCTGGCCTATTTGCGGCAGGCCACAAAGTTCGCCAAAAACTACGCGCAGAAGGTATACGCCACCGGCAACGGCGATAGCTTGAATCTCTACGACGTCAGCGGTCTGGCTCACTTCGAACTGATTCGCGCCATCGCTCAGGCCGGCGATCCCGAGGGGTTGGCTCTTTCGCGCTCAAAGCTGCGCAAGCAATTTCTCGCGCAGGTCGATGCGGCGATCACGCAAGCCGGAGCCGACGCCTGGGAGTTTGGCGAAGAGTGGGACAACGGCGATGTGACCTCGCATGGCGCCGGGCTTTCGGTGATGGCGAGCGAGGCCTATTGGCTGACGGGCGCGAAAAAGTACGACAGCTACGCGCAGCGCTGGTTGGGCAACATTCTGGGCGCTAACGCCTGGGGTTCGTCGTTCATCATCGGCGCCGGCAGCACTTTCCCCAACTGCATTCAGCACCAGGTGGCGAATCTGGCCGGTTCCTTGTCGGGAACCAGCGGCGAGACGCCGATTCTTTGGGGCGCTTCGGTCGAGGGTCCGTCGAATGACACCAGCTCCGGCACGCTAGAGAATATGCGCCTCTGCCCGGCAGACGGCTCCGATCTCTTTGAGCAATTTAACGGCAACAGCGGAAGCTATAAATCGTCGATTTATACCTACTACCAAGACAATGTGCAGTCCTACACCACGACCGAGCCGGCTATTGACTTAACGGCTCCATCCTTCTTGATGTGGTCTTGGCGGTTGGCCGGAGGACCGGCGTCAAACTGATTGTTGCGCGCATTCAAAAACGAAGGGCCAGACTCGAACGAGTCTGGCCCTTTTGCCTGTGTGGGCTTTCTTTACTTGCGTCCGAGGTCGTTGCGCCAGGTGCGGCCGTCTTTTTCGAGTAAACGGTCGGCGCAGTCCGGTCCCCAAGAGCCGGCGAAGTAGTTCGGGAAAGCGTCGGGAGTTTTTGAAGCCCAGGCTTCGAGAATGGGCGTGTACAGCGCCCAACTGGTTTCCACGCCGTCGCGGTGCGAAAACAGCGTCTGGTCGTCGAGCAGCACGTCGAGCAGCAGCCGCTCGTAGCCGTTGGCGGTGGATTTGCCGAAGGCCGACTCGTAGTCGAAATCCATATTGACCGGGCAAACGGCCATCTGCGGGCTCGAAGGAACCTTGGCGCCAAAGCGCAGCGCAATGCCCTCGTCGGGCTGAATGCGGATGGTGAGCAGGTTGGGCTGAATCTGCCCGCAGGAGCAGGCGGCCGAGATACGGTTGAAGATCAAAAGCGGCGGCTGCTTGAAGACGATATTGATTTCGGTGGCGCGCTTGCGCATGCGTTTGCCGGCGCGCAGATAGAAGGGCACACCGGCCCAGCGCCAATTGTCGATCGAAAGCCGGAGTGCGGCGTAGGTCTCGGTGCCGGATTCGGGATTGACGCGTTCCTCGTCGCGATAGCCGACCACGTGCTGGCCTGAGACCATCCCCGGCCCGTACTGGCCGCGCACGGCATTGAGGATCGGAATCGGCGGAATCGCCTGCCAGACCTTGAGCTTTTCTCGCCGTACGCTTTCGGCCTCGAAGCTCGAAGGCGGCTCGAGCGCCACCAGCGCCAGCAGCTCCATCATGTGGTTCTGCACCACGTCGCGCAGCGCGCCGGCCTTTTCGTAAAACGGCCCGCGGCCTTCGACGCCGAGGGTTTCGGCCACCGTGATCTGCACGTGGTCGATGTAGTTGCGGCTCCAGATGGGTTCGAAGATGCCGTTGGCGAAGCGGAAGACGAGTAAATTTTGGACGGTTTCTTTGCCCAGGTAGTGGTCGATGCGGAAGACCTGGTTCTCGTCAAAGACGGCGTTGACGCCGCGGTTGAGATGGCGGGCCGATTCCAGATCGTGGCCGAAGGGTTTTTCAATCACGACCGCCGAGCGGCCGTCATCGGGCTTGGCCATGCCGTGCGCGCCCAGGTTCTCGATAATGCCGGAGAAGAACTCCGGCGCGGTGGCCAGGTAATAGAGCCGGTCTGGCCCCAGGTCTTTCTCCTGGGCAATGCGGTTGAGCTCGGCCTTGAGCGCGTCGTAGTGGGTGGGGTCGTCGAAGTTGAGGGCGAAGTAGCCAATCTGCGAGACGAAGGCGGCGAGTTTTGGGTCGTCAGGAGAGACGCCATCGAACTCGATGATGCCCTGGCGCATTTCCTGCGCAAAGGCCTCGCCCAGCGGCCGGCGGGCGACGCCGACAATCGCGAATTGCTTAGGCAGAAGATCGGCCTGATAGAGGTGAAAGAGCGCCGGCATCAGCTTGCGTTTGGTTAAATCGCCCGATGCGCCGAAGATTACCAGAACGCCGGGATCGGGAATGCGCTCGCCGCCCTTGGGCAGTTGCGACAAATCCTCAGCGTTGACGCTCATGTGCATGGTTGCCATTGCGGATTCCTCTCGTAAAGCAGCTTCTAGCCGCTAGCTACTAGCCTCTAGCTCATCGCGCGAGGGGATGACTTGTCAATTACCTTCCCCGCAAGAGCTAGAAGCTAGAGGCTAAAAGCTAGAAGCTGTCTTTACTTTTTCGCAATGGCGAAGCGCCGGTTGACCTCGGCCCAGTTGACCACATTCCACCAAGCGGCCAGATAGTCGGCGCGGCGGTTCTGATACTTGAGGTAGTAGGCGTGCTCCCACACATCGTTATAGAGAATGGGATAGAGCCCCTGCGAGATGGGCGACTCCTGGTTGGAGGTGGTTACGATCTTCAGCTTGCCTTTTTCGTAGACCAGCCAGCCCCAGCCGGCGCCGAACTGCTTGGCCGTGGCCTCGTTGAAGGCCTTCTTGAAGGCTTCGAAGTCGCCGAAGTCGGCCGCGATCTGCTTGGCGATTTCGCCGGTGGGGTTACCGCCGACGCCCGCTGTGCCAGCCGGGCCCATCAGCTTCCAAAAGCCGGCGTGGTTGGCGTGGCCGCCGCCGCTGTTGCGTACAGCGGTGCGGGCCGCCTCGGGAACCGAGGCCAGGTCGCGGATCAGATCCTCGACCGGCTTGGCGGCCAGCTCCGGGTAGTTGGCCACGGCGGCGTTCAGATTGCTGACGTAGGTCTGGTGATGCTTATCGTGATGCAGGTGCATCGTTTCGGCGTCAATGAAGGGTTCGAGTGCGTTGTACTCATAGGGAAGCGGCGGTAACTCGTAAGCCATAGGGCAATCTCCTTCGTTCGGATTGTACTGCGCGTTATGCGCGAATTGGACCGAATCAAGCCAATTCTGATTTAAACCCCAGATGGCATCAAATTCATGACATCTAAGTGAATAGATGCGGTGGGGGGCGGCTGGATGCGGGAAAGTTTACGTTCGCTGCCCGGAGCGTGGAAACCAGCTTGCGTTGCCTGGAACCGGCAACACAGGCTCGGTGAAGGGCGGCTGGGCCGGGAAGATTTCAAGCGCGGGCGGCGTTCGGCCGGTAGTTTCGACGGCCAACGAAATGCGGTGACCCTCGCGGTCGAGCTGGCAAAAGCGCCAGCGGGCGCAATCGGGCTCGACGACCGGGTCGGCTTTGAGGCGCAGCCCTTCATCGCCGCCGAATAAAAACGAAATTTTGCTCAAGGGCAGCGCGAGGCCCAGGCCGCGAGCCTTGATGTAGGACTCCTTGAGGGTCCAGAGGGAAAGCGCGCGCAGGGGCTGGTCGGCGACCGGCAGTGCGGCGAGTTGCTCGCGCTCGGCCGGCGAAAAAACTTTTGTGACCAGCGGCAAGATCGATGCGGCGCGATGGAAGGGCTCGACATCGACGCCGATTTCGCCGCCGACCTCGCCGTCGTCGCCCAACCGGCCGATAAGGCAAACAGCCAGATCGACGCTATTCGACTGGTTGAAGGCGAGGCCGCAGGGGGGCGCGGGCGCGGGCTTGCCATACTTGCCGAGCGTGTAGCTCCAATCGCGCGGCGGCAGGGGGTGGGCCTGCGAGAGGGCGGTGCGCGCCAGGGCGTGGGTGGCGAGGAACTCGTGGCGATGGCGGGCGAAATGGAAGCGGGCGGCGCGGGCGCGTTCGGGCTCGTCAAGCAACTCGGCGCAGGCCTGCTCAACGGCTGGATCGGCGAGAGCTGCCGGGGCGGCGTACCAGAGACGGAGAAAAGGCGCGTGCAATGGATGGGCGTTGTTGTGCGGAGTCATCGCTGGCTTTCAGCATACGGCGCGGGGCGAAGGCGGGCACGGAGGAGTTGCCGCGCGGGCGAAAAAAGAGTTGCAACGCGGTGGCTGGTAATGGGATACAATTCCGCAAGGCTGAAGTCATATTCGGCCGGTCTGCGGCGGCAGACGCAGCGAAAGAAAAGTGCTGGGGAGAGCGAGATGTTCACTGAACGGAAGCGCGTGCAATTCAATTACCCGGCAATCGTTACGGCGGCGGTGGCCTGTTGCCTGCTGCGGGCTGTCTGGTACTCGATCTTTTTTGAGACGTGGCTCAACGGCATGGGGCGCAATCGGGCCTGGTTCGATGGAACGGGCGTAAGCCTGATTTTGCAGTTCTGCACGGCGTTTTTGGCGGCGGTGCTGCTGGCGGCGGCCATCTCCGGTTTTACCCAACTGACGGGATTGCTGACGGCGCGGCGCGGCGCAAAGGTGGCTGCGTGGCTATGGCTGGGACTGTTGCTGCCGACCGAGGCCACGCAGAGCGTCTTCGCCGTGCGTACCTACGAGGCATTTGCGCTGAATGCCGGCTTTTGGCTGCTGGGCATGGCGATGATAGGGGCGATCGTCGGCGGGTGGAAAAAGGGAAAAGGCAGGGAATAGGGAGTAGGGAACAGAAGCATCGACATAGGGCATTCGAAGTTGCTCTTGAATAAAAATCTCCTTCTGAGCGAAGGTCGCCGCGCTTTTTGCGCTTCTCCGCGGCGGAGAGCCGAAGAACCTCCGGTTGCTTTTCGTCGCAGATCGCTCCGTATCGATTTCAAAAAAGCAGAGGCATAAGTTCAGAAAATCGGCTTCTGTTCCCTAATCCCTGTTTTTTTATTTCCTGCCTTTCTACTCTGGCGGGGGATAGAAGGGGAGCT